>CAZBCO010000119.1:0-3931 GCA_964490295.1 uncultured Planctomycetota bacterium | reverse complement strand
ATCCACTTATTGTCTCTCGACGAATTACCCCATGTTCGCCTTAAGGTTGCATCTCGGCCAACGGTTGCTAAAATATGGATGATGTATTCGGATTTTATGCCGAAACTTGTGAAAAATGTGGTTTGATATGACAGGAACCGAATCGAATCTTACCTGGGCAGAGGCGTCGGTCACGCCGAGCGAGCGCGAGGCGTTGCTGCGGCAGCGCGGCTGCGTGGTGTGGTTCACCGGGCTGTCGGGTTCGGGCAAATCCACGATGGCGTCGGCCCTGGAGCGCGCCCTGTTCGAGCGGCAGCATGCGGCGTTCATCCTCGACGGCGACAACGTCCGCCACGGGTTGAACCGGGACCTGGGCTTTTCGGCGGCGGACCGAGACGAGAACATCCGACGGCTGGCGGAAGTGGCGAAGCTGTTCGCGGACAGCGGCCTGATCTGCATCACGGCCTTCATCTCGCCGTTCCGGGCGTTGCGCCGGCAGGCTCGCGAGATCATCGGAGCGGACCGCTTCGTCGAGGTGTATCTGAACGTTCCGCTTGCCCTGTGCGAGCAGCGCGACCCCAAGGGCCTTTACAAGAAGGCCCGGGCCGGGGCGATTGCGGAGTTTACCGGCATCGACTCGCCCTACGAGCCGCCGGACACTTGTGAGCTGACCCTGGACACCGGGGCCGAGTCCGTCGAGGCCGGCGTGGCCCGGCTGCTCGAAACGTTGGCCTCCCGAGGTTTGATAGGACACTGACATGGACCGACTTGACGCACTCGAAAACCAGAGCGTCTATATTCTGCGTGAGGCGTTTCACCATTTCAAAAGCCTTTGCATGCTGTGGTCTATCGGCAAGGACTCGACCGCGATGCTCTGGCTCGCACGCAAGGCGTTCCTGGGCCACGTTCCGTTCCCCTTGGTGCACATCGACACGCATTTCAAAATCCCGGAGATGATCGCCTTTCGGGACCAACTGGCGATGGACTGGCAACTTCAGATGATCTATGGCGAGAACGCGGAGGCCCTGGCGTCGAAGCAGACCTTCCCGGACGGTGCCGTGGACCGCATCACCTGTTGCCGCCGCCTCAAGGCCGAAGCGCTGCGCAAGACGCTGTCCGGCGAATGGCCCCGCTACCGGCTGAACCTGACCACCGGGAAGTATGAGGTGGACGCCAACCGCGAGCCGTACACCGGCGTGATTGTGGGCATCCGCGCGGACGAGGAGGGCAGCCGGTCGAAGGAGCGCTATTTCTCGCCGCGCGACAAGGAGAACGAGTGGAACATCGGGGACCAGCCGCCCGAATTGTGGAACCAGTTCAAAACCGACTTCGCCCCCGGCACCCACGTCCGCATCCACCCGCTGCTGGATTGGACCGAGGCCGACACCTGGGAATATATCGCCCGTGAGAACATCCCGGTGACCAGCCTCTATTTCGACCGGGGCGACGGCGTGCGCTACCGCTCGCTGGGCTGCGAAATCTGCACCAAGCCGGTGCATTCGACCGCCAAGACGGCCTGGGATATCGTCGCCGAGCTGCGCACCGGTAAGTTCGCCAACGTGGCCGAACGCGCCGGACGCGAGCAGGACAAGGAAGACGAAGGCGGGCTGGAAACGCTTCGCCGAGAAGGCTACATGTAACCCATACGAGGACGGCTTTGGATACCAACGCTTCGACCCGCGAACAGATGAGCATTGCGATTGTCGGGCACGTCGATCACGGCAAGAGCACCGTTGTCGGGCGGCTTCTGGCCGACACCGGCCGCCTGCCGGAAGAGAAGATCGAGCGTATCCGCGAGAAATGTCGCCGGACGTCCAAGCCCTTCGAGTATGCTTTTCTACTCGACGCGCTCAAGGACGAGCAGAGCCAGGGCATCACCATCGACTCCGCCCGTTGCTTCTTCCGCACCGACCGGCGCGACTACACCATCATCGACGCCCCCGGCCATATCGAGTTCCTCAAGAACATGGTCTCCGGTGCGGCGCGGGCCGAGGCGGCCCTCATCGTCATCGACGCCGCCGAGGGCATCCAGGAGAACTCGCGGCGGCACGGCTACCTCCTCTCGATGCTGGGGGTCGGGCAGATCATGGTCTGCGTCAACAAGATGGACCTGGTGGACTACGACCAGGGCGTGTACGACGCCATTGAACGCGACTACCGGGCGTTCCTCAGCCCGATCGGCGTCACGCCGGTGAACTTCATCCCCATCAGCGCGCGCGACGGCGAGAACATCGCGGCCCATTCCGAACGGATGCCGTGGTACCAGGGACCCAACGTGTTGGAGGCCCTGGACGGCCTTCAGAAGGAGATCCCGGACGAGTCCAAGCCGCTCCGGATGCCGGTGCAGGACGTGTATAAGTTCACGGCGATGGGCGACAGCCGCCGCCTGATTGCCGGACGCATCGAGTCGGGCCGGCTGCGCGTGGGCGACACCGTCCTCTTCTCGCCCTCGAACAAGCGCTCGCAAGTCAAATCGATTGAGACGTTCAACACCCCGCCCAAGACCGCCGCCCAATCCGGCGAATCGGTGGCCTTCACGCTCACCGAGCAGATTTACGTCACGCGGGGCGAGATGGTCTCGCGCGCGGATGAGCCGCCGCCGCAGGTCAGCTCCCGGTTCCGTGCCCGCGTGGTCTGGCTCGGCCGCCGCCCGATGACCCCGGACCGCCGCTACAAGCTCAAGCTCTGCACCGCCGAGGCCCCGGTGGTGCTCGAAGAGGTGACCGCCGCCCTGGACGCGGACAGCCTGAACCTCGCCACCCAGAAGCCCCGCATCGAGCGGCACGACGTGGCCGAGTGCATCCTCTCCGCACGCCGCCCGATGCTCTTCGACCCGAACGCCACGATGCCGTCCACCGGGCGCTTTGTGCTCGTTGATGAATACGAGATCGCGGGGGGCGGCATCATCGTCGAGGCCCTGCCGGACCAGCAGAGTCGGCTCCGCGACCAGGTGTTCATCCGCGACGGCAAATGGGTTCCGGGGGCGATCTCGCAGCAGGAGCGTACCGAGCGGCTCGCCCAGCGCGCCGCCCTGATTCTCATCACCGGGCACCGCGGCGTGGGCCGCAAGCCGCTGGCCAACGCCCTCGAACAATACCTCTTCACCGCCGGGCGGTTCGTCTATTTCCTCGGCATCGGCAGCATCGTGTACGGCCTCGACGCCGATATCGCCATCCACAGCCCGAACCTGGACGACACCGAAAACGAGCATGTCCGGCGGCTGGGCGAGACGCTGCACGTGCTGCTGGACGCCGGGTTGATCGTGCTCTGCACGGCCATCGACCTCTCCGCGAAGAGCATCGACGACATCCGCACCTTGATCGGGCCGGTCCCGGTGACCACCATCTGCGTGGGCGAGCACGACCTGGCCGAGGCCGACCTGCGGTTCCCGGACCGCATCGAACCTGACGTGGCCATTCCGCAAGTGGTCAGCCATCTCAAGCGCGCCCACATCATCCCCGACGTCGGTTAGAAGCCGCTGATGACCATCCCTGCCGGCCCGGACTTTACCACAGGAGAGACAGGTTTGGGACGAATCCAGTCCGGCTCATTGCGGAATTGTGGGCGAGAACGAACCAAGGCATATTGCGATGTGCAATCACAAACCGACGAAGCACGGCGTGATGGACAACGCAAAAAGGGCGGTTAACACGTATCTCTTTGGGCGAGATTCTTCAGATCGTGAAGGACTTGGTCAAGTTCTCGGTTCTTCCGAAGTACCCAGAAGATATGCTTACAGAACAGCGTCTTGGGCGATAAGTTGAGGCGAACACGCCGCCACAAGACCTGATCTCGTATCGTTTGAATAATATGCGCGTTTTTCTTTCTGTATGACATGAACGCGACGAGGGAGGCGAGGAGCAGAAGAGGGTAAGCCAGCACACTCAAGACAACGGAGCTTATTCGGATATCCGTCCACATTCTGGATTGGATTTCAAAACCCGTTACGGAG
>CAZBCO010000118.1:0-9626 GCA_964490295.1 uncultured Planctomycetota bacterium | reverse complement strand
GAAGTGCTGGTGTCAGACCTTCTTGGTTCTTTACACGCGCCGGGCGATCGGAGGATGGCTCGTGCGACGTCGGGAGTGCCGACATTGCGGGAAGCGGGTGACGACGAGGGAACAGGGAATGAAAGAAACGCGCTACCGATGAACAAGAAGGATCATTGAGGCGCTGAGCCGATGAAAAAGAAACCCACGCCCCCCCAAGAAGGCCGCGCCGGCGAAGACGAAAGGCGGCGACCTGGCCCCGCTCATCGCCGAGGTGCGGAGCCTCATCCAGTCCGCCCGCCGTGGCGTGGCCTCCGTGGTGGATGCCTTTCAAGTGCTGACCAACTTCGAGATCGGCCGCCGCATCGTCGAGCACGAGCAGAAGGGCGAGAAACGTGCGGCGTATGGAGCAGAGCTTCTGAAAGAGTTGTCGGCCCGGTTGACGGAGGAGTTTGGACGGGGATTTTCAAAAGCAAACCTCGAATACATGCGGCGCTTCTATCTGGAGTGGCAGAATCGAGCCCCTCGCATTGCCCATAAAGCGTCTGGGCCATTGGCCGCAGGGGAGTTTTTTCAGTCACCGCCTGAAAAATTGACCGGTTTCCAAATTCCCCAGACAGCGTCTGGGCAATTGGTCGCGATACCCTTCACCCTGAGCTGGTCCCACTACGTCGAGCTGCTTGGCATCAAAGACCCTGACGAGCGCTCCTTTTACGAAATCGAGTCGGCCAACTCAGGCTGGAACGTTCGCGAACTCCGTCGTCAGAAGTCCGCCTGCCTCTACGAACGCCTCGCGCTCAGCCGGGACAAGGAGGGCGTCCGTAAGCTGGCGAAGCAAGGCCAGATCATCACCCGCCCCGAAGACCTTCTGAAAGAACCCCTCGTCCTTGAATTCCTCGGACTGGAAGAAAAGGCCGGGTACTCCGAATCCGATCTCGAATCCGCCATCATCACCCACCTTGAACGCTTCCTCTTGGAGCTGGGCAAAGGCTTCCTCTTCGAGGCGCGGCAGAAGCGGTTCACCTTCGACGGCGACCACTACTTCCTCGACCTCGTCTTCTACAACCGCCTCCTGCGCTGCTACGTCGTCATTGACCTCAAGCTCGACAAGCTCACCCACCAGGACCTCGGGCAGATGCAGATGTACGTGAACTACTACGACCGCCATGTGAAGCTCCCGGAGGAAAACTCCACCATCGGCCTGCTCCTGTGCAAGGAGAAGAAGGACGCCGTGGTGAAGCTCACCCTCCCCAAAGACGCCAACATCCACGCCAGGGAATACCAGCTCTACCTCCCCTCCAAGGAACTGCTCAAAGCCAAGCTCCTCGAATGGACCCGCGAAGAGGAAGCCAAGACATGAACCTCGACATCTTCTTCGAAAAGTTCGACCTCTTCGCCGACGCGCCCGATGCGGGGACTGGCGCTGGCGGTGCGGGGAAAGGGGTGCTATAATATAATGTATCGACACTCCACAGGATATGGCCTTTGGCGCGTATTTTAATTGTTGACGACGAACCGAATATCCCCCCGATGATCGCCTGTGTCCTGGAGCCTTTGGGCCACGAGGTGGCCATCGCCTCCAACGGCCTGGAAGCCATCGCCCACATCGAGAACGAGGCCTGCGATCTGGTGATTTCGGACGTGAACATGCCCGGAGCCGACGGGTTCGCGGTGCTGAAGGCGGCCCGAAGCAAACCCGCCGGCCCGGCGGTCATCATCATTACCGGGTTCGGAACGATTGACGCCGCGGTGCGGGCGATGAAGGCCGGAGCGACCGACTACATCACCAAGCCGATGGACAACGCACAACTGAAGACGCTGGTCGAACAGGTGCTGGCCCGTCGCCCGCCCAAGAGCGAATCGGCCGGCCCTTCCCGCGATCTGATCGGATCGAGCAAGCCCATGGAGGAGCTTCGCCAATGGATTCGGAAGATCGCCCCCACCGCGTCCACGGTGATGATTTCGGGGGCCAGCGGAACGGGCAAAGAGCTGGTCGCACGGGCCATCCACCGGTTGAGCGGCCGCCAAGGCCGGTTTGTCGCGGTCGATTGCGGAGCGCTCACCTGCACACTGCTGGAGAGCGAACTGTTCGGCCACGTCCAAGGGGCGTTCACCGGGGCCATCGCCGATAAGCCGGGCCTGTTCGAGGCGGCGGAAGGCGGCACGGTGTTTCTGGACGAGGTCGCGGAGATGGCCCCGGAAGTGCAGCAGAAGCTGCTGCGCAGCATTCAAGAGCGTGCGATCCGCCCGGTGGGCAGCACCACGACGCGCCCGGTGGACGTGCGCATCATCTCGGCCACGCACCGGGATATCGCGGAAAGGGTCGCCGCCGGGGCGTTCCGAGAGGACCTCTATTTCCGCCTCAAGGTGGTGCCCATCGCGGTCCCGTCGCTGGTCGAACGCCGCGAGGATATTCCCCTGTTGGCCAAGCACTTTGCCAAGCAGTTCGCCGCCCGCCTGAACCGCGCGACCCCGGCCATCAGCGACACGGTGATGGAAATGTTGACCCAGGCCGCGTGGCCCGGCAACGTACGGCAGCTCGAAAACGTGATCGAGTGCGCCGTGACCTTCACGCAGGATCAGGTCATTCGCCCCGAACATCTTCCGCCCGACTTTATCGAGAGCTTTGCCCTGGCGGCCGACCTGGCGATCCGGCCCGCAAGGGCTTCGCAAGCCGAGCCGGAGCGCGAGGCCGACATTACCCCCCTGGGCGCGGCGATTCAATATCTCGAACACCAGATGCTCAGCAAGGCGCTCGACGCGGCCCACGGCAACCGGGAGAAGGCGGCGGGCATGTTGGGCATCGACCGGGCCACGCTGTACCGAAAGCTGAAGACCCACAAACTGCCCCCGGGGAAATAGGCTGCAAGTTCACCGGCCGTCCGGTGGCAAATCCGTCGCACCGGGCGGTCTCGAAACGATGTATCCCATTGACAACAAAGAGATTACACCAAAGCCACCTGTACCGAGAAGCACACCGGGTTGACTTCATGGCCTGTCCGGTTTATATTGTGGGCTATCTATAGGGTTGATGCACATGGACATGAGCAAATTATTTGCCTCCGGGTCGCAGGCCTTTGAGCGCGGCAACTGGGATTTGGCCATCGTGTTATGGCAACAGTTGTTGGCGATGCAGCCGGACCATCTGGACGCTCGTCGGCTGCTGCGCGAGGCGGAGAACCGTCGCGTGCTGCACACGGGGTCCGGCACCGGGGCCAAGGTAATGGCCATTGTCCGGGGGATCCCCAGCTTTGTCGCCTTTGCCTTGCATATGATGACCAAGAATTATGACCGGGCGATGATCGATTGCGAGAAGGTCTTGACCCACGACCCGAATTGCATGCCGATGCTGTGGGGCCTGACCGCGGCCGCCACCAAAGGCGACCACGTCGATATCGCGGCCCAAACGCTGGAGTATATGCGCGAGGCGAAGCCGAACAACACCAGCATCCACCGCCGCCTGGGGCATCTCTACCGGGAGAAGGGGCAGATTTCCGAGGCCATCGAATCCTGGCAAAACATCCGCAAAGTCGCCCCCAACGACCGCGAGGCCCAGGTGATGCTCCGCGATCTGGCCGCCGAAAAGACGATGGTGGACGGCCATTACAACACCGCCACCGACAAGAACGCCGACTTCACCAAATCGCTGAAGAACCGCGACGAGTCCGAGGACTTGGAGCAGGAACATAAAATCATCCGCACCGACGAGGATATGAAGGCCGCCATCGACCGCGTCACGCGGGATATCGAGCAGAACCCCGAAAACAAGCGGTATATTATCCAACTGGGCGACCTCTACCGCCGCTCGCGCGATTTCACCAAGGCCCGCGAATTGTACGAGCAGGCGCACCAAATCGACGCGATGGATTACACCATCCAGGAACGGCTCGGCGAATTGCGCATTGATGAATACACCGAGGAAGAGGCGGAAGTGGCCAAGGCCCTGGAGAAAAACCCCCAGGATACCGCGGCCCAAGCCCGTCTGAAGAAAATCAGGCAGGAGAAATTTGACTTCTCCCTTGAGGAATACCGTCGCCAGATCAAGGTGCGGCCGACCGACGCTCCGCTGCGGGCCAAGTTGGGCGATCTGCTGTTCCAGGCCAAACGGTTCGACGAGGCCGCCCCGGAGTATCAGAAGGCAGCCACCGACCCGCGCCTGCGGCGCGTTTGTCGCAAGCGGCTGGGCCTGTGCCTTTACAATACCAAGAAGTATCAGCTCGCGGCCAGCCAGTTCGAGCAGGCCGCCGAGGGGGGCACCGCGGCCAGCCGCGAGGTCCGCGAGATTCTGTATTATCTGGCCATCACGTTGGAACACCTCGACGACTTGGACCGCGCCGAGGCGGTGTTGCGCAAGATTTTTGATGCCGATATGTCGTACAAGGACGTCCAGGAACGGCTGGACCGGGTGATGCAGGCCAAGGCGGCCAAGGCATCCGGAAGTTCTCCAGTCTCGGAACCCCCATCAGGAGAAGGATTGTAACATGGCGCATTCGAGTTCGGCCCGCAAGCGGGCCCGTCAGTCCCAAGCCCGTCGCAAGATCAACCGGCCCAAGGTGAGTGCCCTCCGCACCCAACTGAAGAAGACGCTGGCCGCCGCGGAATCCGGCAACAAGGAGGCCGCCTCCCAGGAATTGACCAAGGCGGCGAAGGCCTTGGACAAGGCCGCCCAGAAGGGGCTGATCCATAAGAACCAGGCCTCGCGTCGCAAGTCGCGCCTGGCCGCCAAGGTCAACAAGCTCGAAGGCTGAGGCCACCGGGCCACTCGGCAGGCACAGCGGCACCCGGCATGGGCGGACGTCGCCGGCCGGGGAGTACGGGTTTTTCGTCTACTTCCCTTTGAATCATGCCTTGGCATGACCTATAATAACCGTAGTGCATTGTACGATGCGCGGCGCAGTGGGTGTGCGCGCTGCGCCGGTTGCTGCCCCCATGCGTGGATGCCGGGAGGAGGCCCTCCGGTCCCGCAAACCTATGGAGAGGGAATCTGCCTTGACTTCGATGAAAAATCTCGTCTGCGTGATCGGTCTGGTGACGTTGGTCTTTGCCGCCGGCTGCGGCGAAAGCCAGAGCGACTTGGACCGGGCCAAGCTGGCTCTGGGGCAGCGGCAGTATGCCAAGGCGATCGACGCCATCCAGAAGGCTCCGCCCGAGGTGCGCCGCGGCTATACCGCGCAGATGTTGCTGGGCGACGCCTACCTCGGCAACAATGACCTGGACAAGAGCGAAGAGGCGTTCAACGAGGCCGCCAAGGTAAGCCCCCAGAATGTCGAGCCGCACCTCGGCGTGGTTCGTGTCATCCGCCAGCGGCTGCGTACCGCTGAGACCGAGACCGGGCGGGCACGGCTCCGTGTCCAAGCCATCCAGAAATGCCAGGCCGCTCTGGCGGTCAACGACAAGGCTCCGCAGGCCTGGGCGACGCTGGCCTCGCTGTATCAGGAAGGGCAACAGCTCGACGACGCCCTTCGGGCCTGGGATAAAGCCAGCGAGAGCGACCCCAAGAACCCCACCTACAAATTGGACCGTGCCCGCCTGTTGATACAACAGAATCGGCATAAAGAGGCCGAGGAGTTGATCGATACCGCGCTGGCTCACGACGCCGACCTGGGCTATGCCCGCCTGCTGAAAGCGCACCTGCTGCAACATGTGTATGACGACCGGGACAAGGCCATCGAGCAACTGCTTCTGGCCGTGGACGCGAAGAAGATCGGCCCTGAAGAGCGGGCCAGGGCTCTGGCCAGTCTGGCTCCGCTGATGCTGGTTGCCGACCGCCCCGACGACGCTCTCAAACACGCCCGCAAGCTGCGCGAATTCGAGAACTTCCGCTTCCACGCCCTCCGAATCATGGCCAGCGCCTACATTCGCAAAGGCGATATGCGCCAGGCCTACGACACGCTCAAGACGCTTGAGAGGGTTCCCAACGCCGACATCCAGATGCAGTTGGCCGCGGTGGAAGAGCAGATGAACCTGCCCAACCAGGCGATCGGTCGCTATCGGCATATCGTCAATGAACTGGAGCCGACCCACGTGCCGGCCAACCTGGCCCTGGCCCGAATGAGCTTGAACCTCGGGCTTCACGAGGAGGCCAAAACCCGCTGCGAAGTGCTGCTCAAGGAACGTCCGGGGCATCCCACCGCACTGCGCATTCTGGCCCGCGTCCATCGCGTGCAACGGGAATACGACCTCGCCCGATGGTGTTATATGCAACTGCTCAACGCCGAGCCGGACTCCGAGGAGGTGGCTCTGGACCTCGCCGAGCTGCACACGGACATGAATCGCCTGGACCTCGCCATCAACATCGCACAGCGGGTGGTGGCCAACAAGGATTCGGCCCGGGCCCGGCTGGTGCTGGGTCAGGCCCTGGTGCAACTGAGCAACCAGGCCGGACGCACCAACAAGGAAGACCGCCAGAAACACCTGCAAGCCGCGGCGGAGCATTTCAACCGGGCCAAGGTGCTTGAACCCGGCAACGGGCAGGTGATGCTCTGGCTTGCCCGCCTGCACATGATCAACGGCAAGCCCCAGGAGGCCATTCAGGAACTCCGCCCGTTCATCAGCCAGAACCCGAAACAAGGCCCGGCCTATCTGGCCCTCGCCTCGGTTTACGAGACCACCGGCGAAATGAAGAAGGCGGTTCAAGTGCTGGAAGACGCCAACAAGGTGCGCGATATCGAGAACTTCAGCGACACCGCCCTGGGTCGCGCCTATTTTCTGGCGGGCGACTTGGACGCCGCCATTCAGGTCTGGCAGCGGTATGAGGTCGCGGCCCGTGCCGACCAGGCCGACTTGGGCGTCACCGTGGGTATGGCCGTCGCTTTGGCCCTGCAGGGCCGGTATGACCAGGCCATCACCCGCGCGGAGCAGATCGTCCACCGCGCCGGCAAGCAGGGTTCCGGCCCGCTCGTCGCCGCGTGCATTGCCGTGGGCAACGGCCAATACGGGCAGGCCAAGTCCTTCCTGGATATGCGCACCTACCCTTCGCCGAAGGAGCGTTCCGAGTACCTGAAGTTCCCGGACCTTTGCGAGCAGGCCGGCGACCAGGGCAAGCGGGTGGCCACGCTGATCGCTGAGAGCATCCTGCATAATGAGTTCCGCAGCCCGGCCGCGGCGGTCTCCCGGCTGGAAGAGGCCATCAAGCTAATGCCCAAGTCGGTGGTGCCGCGCTATGCCCTGACCCAGGCCCTGATTCGAGCGCGTCGGTTCAGCGATGTGCCCGCCGTGTATGAGGGCATCTTCCGGGAGTTCCCGTCTCTCGGCTATCCGCATTTCGAATATGCACGGATGCTTGGCCCCACCCTGAAACCCGAAGAGGTGCGGCAGAAGATCGAGTTGAGTTTGGACCTGGACGGCAACATTGCCGCGGCGCGGATTGCCCTGGCCCGAATGCTGCTGGCGGATGCCGCCGGAGAACCGAACCTGACCGTCTTGAACGCGGCGTTGCGGCACGCGGAACGCGCGGTAGAGCTGGACGGCGGCACGATCGACTCGCTGGATACGGCCGCACGTGCCCATGCGGCGATGTCGCAATACCATTTCACCCAGGTGGTCGAAGAGGCCGACCCGAGCCAGCGGCGCGTCAAGGCGTTTCAGGCCGAAGAGAGCCAGAAAAAGGTCGATGCCGCGCTCCAGCGGCTCAGCGAGCGGTTCCCCAACTCGCTGGCGGTGGTCTCCGGCCGGGTGCAGGCCGATATCGCTCGCGGCAATTTTTCCGCCGCCGCCGCACGGGGCTTGAACTTCCTCGAAAAGCAACAGCGCGAAATTCCCGAATTGCGCCTGCTGGTCGCCCGGGCTTACCTGGCCAACCGTCAGCCCGAACGTACTCAGGAGCAGTTGAGCATTCTGCTGCGCCATAACCCCACCGATATCCAGGCCAGGCTGCTGATGGCCGAGGCTTACTTCCACCGGCACCTTTCCAAGAGGGCCATCGCCGAACTGGAAAACGCCCGCCGGATCGAGCCGCGTAATATCGATGTGCTGTTTCAACTGGGGACGGCCTACCTCAACCACGGGCGCCCGGAAGACGCCCGGGCTTTGTATGAAGGCATCGTGAACAGCTACCCGGCCGACGCGGCGAACCCGCGGGTGCGTGCGGTTCGGAACACCGCCTTGCTCGGCTTGGCCAAGGCCTTGCTGGATATTCAGACCGCTGACGTGGCTCAGCGCAGGCAGCATCTGGATTTGGCGTTGAACACACTGGCCCCGATGGCCGATCCGCCCGGCGGGCAGACCCCCGACCCGCGGGCCGTGGTGCTGACCGGGGAGATTATGGAAGCCAAGGGCGAGCCGCTCCGGGCAGTTGAGCTGTATCAACGAGCCACCCAGGTCGCCCCACGCCACGCCCAGGCCTATCGGGCACTCGGCGTGATTTACTACCAACGCGGCCAATTCGATGACGCGATCAAGCTCTACACCGAGAAGGTCATCCCGAAGTGGCGTTATGATGTCGGATCGTATGCTCGACTGGCCCTGCTCCACCTGGCACGCGGCGGGCCGAAAGATGCGGATCAAGCCGCCCAGATATCTGCCAAAGTGATGGAGATGCTGCAAACGGCAACGGGCAACGTGGCCGCTAACATGCAACTGGAAGAGTATTTCCGCTCGGTGCGGATTACGGAGCTGATCGCCGCTCGACGGGCGGCCGAGGCACGCGACGAAATCAAGAGCCTCCGCCAGATCGAACCCAGCGTGCGAGAGAGCTATGTCGCCCTGGTGGATTCCTGCCGCACGGCCGAGAAGGCCCGCCTCTTAGGCAAGCATCAAGGGGCCGTGCTGTTCTATCAGGCCGCCAATCGGTCGAAGGATGCAATTGACGCCGCCGAGAAGGCCGTAACCGCCTTTTCCAACAACCTCTTTCTGCTGAACCAGTTAGCCGAACTTCACTTGGGCCGCGCGGACCATGCCAGCCATGCCGCCACACTGCAGCGGATCATCAGTCTGGCCAACCAGTCGCCCAGACTGATGCCGCCCGCGGAACTTCAGAAAACATATACCACCGTGATCAAGACCCTGCTTAACCACCTGCAAAGCGAAGACCCCAAGGCGGCTGACAAGGCGATGCTCTTGTGCAACGAAGCACTGGAAAAGTGGCCACAGAATGTAGATTTACTCCTGGAGAAGGCCCGTATTCACGAAGAGCGACGCGAGCACCCCGTCGCCATCAAAACTCTGGAGCAAGCCGTGGCCCTGTCCGCCCAGGGCACACCGCCATGGATTCTGGCGAAGAAAAGGTTGGCCTTGCAGTACTACACCACCAAGCAGATCGATCTGGCCGCTCAGACCTTTGACGACACCGAGCAATTCACCTCGGGGGAAGCTCTCTGGTTGAACAACGGGGCTTGGTTCCACGCCACCAAATCCACACCGGATTTTGATCGGGCATCAGCATTGGCCGAGCAGGCCAAAGGCGCCGCCCCCGAAAACCCCCATATCCGTGACACGCTGGGGTGGATTTACCACCTTGGGGGTATCTACTACAAGGCCAAGCCCGAACTTGAATACGCGGCCCGTATGCTTAGAAACGACGCGAACATTGCCTATCACCTGGGGGCCAATCAGTTGAAAACCAATGAGTTAGAGGCCTCTGTGAAGAACTTGCGCCGTGCGTTGGACCTGGCCAGGCGGGGTGCTCTGCTGCGCGAAATGGCCACGTG
>CAZBCO010000117.1:0-5746 GCA_964490295.1 uncultured Planctomycetota bacterium | reverse complement strand
GTCGAATAACAGGGCGTCGATACCCACCTCGATCAGGTCGGGGATGATCGCGGTGATGCGGCCGCAGGAGTGCATGAAGATTTTAAGACCGTGTTGCTTCGCCGCGCCGCACAGCGTTCGGAAGCGCGGCTTGAACGCCTCGCGCCACATCGTCGGGCTGATCATCAGGCCGAGCTGCGTGCCCCAGTCCTCACAGAGGACGAGGCCGTCGCATCCGATACGCCCGTATTGATCGATCATCCCCAGCAGAACGCTGTCCACGCGGTCGTGCAGTCGTTCGATCTGTTCGCGGTGCAGGTGCAGGTCCATCATATATTGGTCGAGGCGACGCAGCTTGCGAGCGATGTTAAAGGTAAAACCATGGAGCGACCCGATCACAAAACGGTCGGGGTGTTCCTGAGTCCGCCGTGCTGCCTGCTCATAACGCTCCGGCTGGGCCAGCGGCGGCAGGGGGAGGTCGTCCACCGCTTCGATATTTGTGAGAGCTCCTTTGGCGATTTCACCCTTGGAATGGCCCTCCACACGCGCCCAGATATTGCCCCAGGCATCGCGACGTTCCCAGCGCGTCTCTCCGACCTTGGCCCATTCGCCTTCGAGGCCGGCCATATCGGCACCCACATGAACAAAGTCCGTGCCCCAAGGCTCCGGCAAATGCAACGCCAACCGCTCCGGCCCAGTGAACTCTAATGTGCGAATCACGATTTCCTTCGAGGTCATTGTCGATCCCTTTCTTGCTTCCGGTTTGCCAAGACCCACGGATCTCTGTCCGTGCTGGTCATCGACTGTCCGTGGTTCACGTCTCCAGTCCCAACAACCGTGCGGCGTTCCGCCACAGCACATCCTCACGCAGCTCCGGGTCATCGATGGCTCGTCGGAGCTTCTCGACCTCCTCCGTCTGGTCGGTCCAAGGCGAATCGGTAGCGAACATCACCCGGCCACGATGTTCGCGGCAGATACGCGTGAACTGTTCGCTCGGCTCCGACGGGATGGTCAGTGAGGCATCGATATATACATCGGTACCCAGACCGTGCTGCGCAAACTCCGTCGATTCCCAGAATCCGCCGAGGTGCGCCAGCACCATCGTCAAGGACGGCACCTGCTGCTTGATTTCGAGCATGCGGCGCGGGGCACAGCGGTGGTCGCCGAGAAAACCCAAGTCGTCACCCGAATGGAACAGCAGAATCAAACCCGCCTCCGCCACGGCTTGATAGACCGCCACGGCGCGCGGATCGAGCACGTCAAAATCCTGATATAACGGGTGGAGCTTGATGCCCTTGAACCCCGCCCCGGCGATCTGCCGAATCCGGCCCGGCGCGTCGGGGTCGGCAGGATGCACCGAAGGAAACGGCACGATGCGGTCGGAACGCACCGCCCCGCACCACTTGAAGATGCTCTCGAACTGCTCGGGCGCGGTGGCAATGCAGGCGAGCACCGAAATCTCGATACCCGCCGCGTCCATCGAACCGAGCAGCCCGGCGATCGTGCCGTCGTGGTAGGCGCGTTGCATCACGGCCTTGGCCTCGATGGCCTGGACTGCTCGCCCCGCCAGAAAATCCGGGAACGCATGCGTATGAAAATCGATGACTTTCATAACCGGGAATTGTACGGGCCAAACCGTCGGCAATCAAGCCGCACGGAAGAACTATTGAAAGATGAAAGCCTCTGCGAAGCATAAAATGGGGGGCGGGCGCGGCGGTCTGCCCCCGACGGGGTGCTTGGGATGCGGCTGGAGCTAAATCCAGCAGCGATCCTGCATGGTGCTGACAACTTCCTCGACCGACAAAGCGCGGGCGGCGTCCCGAAGCGTGACCTTCTTAGAGGCCGCAAAGCGGTCGACACGGTCCAGAGCCGCGAGAACGAGTTGGTCGACGGTCTTGAAGGTTTCCTCGCGGCAGGTGAGCGAGCCGGACTTCGCCTGACGCCATTCGACGTAGGAAGCAATCACGCCGCCGCTGTTGGCGAGAATGTCCGGAATGATGGTGACGCCCTTGTCCTGAAGGATGGCGTCGGCCCCGCTCTCGGTCGGGCCGTTGGCCCCTTCAACAATCAGCCGGGCCTGCACCGAGGCGGCGTTGTCGGCGGTCAGCACGTTCTCGGTCGCGGCAGGCACCAGCACATCGACCTTCGAGGCGATCAACTCCTCGTTGCTGAGTTTATCGTACTCCGGATAGTCGTTGAGCAACTTCCCGGAGGCGACCCACTCGGCCAGCTTGATCACGTCAAGTCCGTGGTCGGCATAGACGCCGCCGGAAATATCGGAAAGGGCGACCACGCGCGCACCATAGCCCGCCAGGAACCGGGCGGTCCATGAGCCGACGTTGCCAAAGCCCTGAACGGCAACGGTCTTGCCGGAGAGTTCGCTGCCGAGGTAACGCTTGGCCCCTTCGAGCACCGAAGTGGAGACGCCGCGCCCGGTGGCTTCCAGGCGACCGGGCAGTCCGCCGACGCGCGGCGGCTTACCCGTCACGCTCTCGGAGATATGCGTCTCGCCGAAGATAATCGCCATATCGGCCCCGCTGGTGCCCATGTCCGGGGCGGGCACATACATGCCGCTGAGCAGGTCGGGACGGAGGATGTGGACGTATTCCTTAAGCACCGCGGTCTTCTGCATCCGGCTGAGATTGGAGGGGTCGAGCTTGATGCCGGACTTGCCGCCGCCGAAGGGCACACCGACCAGGGCGGTCTTCCAGACCATGTTCTCTGCCAGGTCGGCGGTATGCTGCATCGAGACCGTGGGCCAGAAGCGGATGCCGCCCTTAGCCGGCCCGCGGGCGGTGCAATAATACACCACAAAGACGTCGGCTTGCACCAGTTCACTATCCAAGCGGACGCTGAGCGTAATCCGAAGTTCGCGTTCGGGTTTTCCGAGCAACTCACGCGCGTCATCCGGCAAATCAATCAGCTTAGACACCTCATCGAAGTTCACCAGCGGCATCGAGGACTCCTTCTAAAATTACGGGCGGTGGCGAGCAGAAGTTATCCAGAAGGCAAACGCCAGAACCAGAGCCGTCCCGCCCAAGGGACGCCATAATGGTACACCAGAACCGACAACATTTGCAAGCCTTGATCGGACATCACTTACCGACGGTT
This sequence comes from uncultured Planctomycetota bacterium, assembly GCA_964490295.1. Lineage (GTDB taxonomy): Bacteria > Planctomycetota > PUPC01 > PUPC01 > PUPC01 > CAZBCO01. The sequence continues at coordinate 2,656 of CAZBCO010000117.1, read as the reverse complement.
TTGATCGGGAACTGGCCTGGCCGGATTCGCCGGGGTGCATCATATTGACCGCTAGAAATCGCTGCAACCCGTTCTCGGTCAGGGTATAGATTCCGGCAAATTGCGGGATGAACATCTTTCTGGCCCCGGCCGCATCGGTCAGGCCGACCGCTTCCCCGCGCGGGTCGGTCACGGTCAGTTGGCCGTCCGCCGGAACGCGCAGCACGATGCGTTCTCCGGTCAGATGATACGCGGGCAAACCGGGAGTTTGTGTTCCGGCCAGATCCGCCAACAGGTTCGACCAAAAGATCGGGAAGGACGGTAACATCGGCCAGTTGGTATCCGCCGGCGTGAGGCCACACCCGACGGCCGTCACGCGCGAAGAACCGTCCGTCCAGCGAAGCAATGCCGCGGCATCGCCCGACTTGAGCAATGGCTCCGCCGTGTTCGGTGCGTCGAACCGGAGCAGCCGTTTGAATCGGAGCGCGGCGACATCGATATCGGCAAGCAGCGGCGAGGGGCGCTCGGCAACAACGCGCAGGCCGTCCGCATCGCGGCGGGCGCCTGTGACCTGGACCGGGCCGGAGAGCCGGACCGGATCGATCAAGACCACGTCGCCGGGCGGCAGGCTCTTCGGCGTGACCCCGTCATAGATATACAGATCAAAGGCCTCGGTCACGTCGGAGGTCAGTTGGAACTGCCGAACCGCGACACCCGGAAGCAGGCCGAGGGCACGAAGGAGGAACGCGTTCCCCCGCCCCACATACGCCACCCGAAACTCGGCTTGATGGGGGCGAACGGCCACGGCCCGGTTGTCGGAGCGCAGCGTGTCGCCGGGGTCCAACCGGATATCAATGCGGGCCGTATCGGGGCGAAGCCCTTCGAAGAGGTGCGTTGCGGCGGCGTTCGGCGGCAGGTTTATCTCGGCGGTCTGGCCGCTGGTCGCCTCGCGGGCGATGACGCCCTTCGCCGTGGAAGCGTGATTGCGCACCGAGATAAACGCCGATAGCCCGGCGTCGTGCGGCGTGATCTCCAGGACTTCGATGGCCCTATTGTCGGCCTTGTCGCCGCGGGAGATCACCGCGACGGGCTTGCCGGCCAGTGCGGGCGGCACCTCCCCCGGTTGATCCGTCAAGACCAACGTCATTGACGCTTGGCGAGCCAGGGGAGCACCGCGCGACACGGCGTCGGCTATCTCCAGCGGCAGGTCGGTCGGCGTCAGCCCCCGCAACGTCTTGGAGGCGTCGGCCCAGGGCTGTTCCACCGGGGCAGACCCGGCGTCAAACGGCAGGCCCACGAGCATCACGCTCTGCGGACGTATCGCATCAAGCAAGTCAACCGCCTGGCGCACCGACCAGGCCAGCCGGGTCTCACCATCTTCAAGCGTCGCCATGCTGGCCGAGCGATCCACCATCAACAGAACGGAGGGAGCCTGGGGGGCCTGGACATCCAACACGGGGCCGCTGGCCGCGAGCAACGTCGCCGCCAACACCAGCAACGCGAGCCACAGCGGCAGGTCGAACGCCCCAAGCCGCCGCCCGGCCTCAGCAGAGGCCTCCGCCGCGGCTTGCTGCCAGAGCCAAAGGCTGGGCACCACTGTCTCGCGTTTACCGGCCCGGCGGATGAGCAGCAGGGCCACGAACGGCAGGAGCAGCAGGCCGAACAGCAGCTCGGGGCGGTCGAAGCGGATCATCGCACCAGCCCCCCGTGCCGCAGATAGGTCATCACAAAGTCCTCAAACGGGGTCTCGGTGGTGGTGGAGAGGAAGCGCACGTCGTGCTTACGGCAGAGCACGTTCCAGCGCTCACCGAACTCCCGAAACGCGGCCCGATACGCGGCAGCGGCCGCGTCGGTGATATTCAGCGGCACCGCCTGACCGGTCTCCGCGTCGCGCAACACGGTGCGGCCGCGCACCGTCGGCTCCACTTCTTCGCGCGAGACCACATGGATGATCGAGAGATCGAAGCCCCGTGCAGCAAGCCCCGCGATGACGCCCGCGGTGCGTTCCCCGCCCAGCAAGTCGGATGCCAACACCGCAAGTGCCCTCTCGCGCGAGCGTTCTGCGAGGGATTCCAGCGCGGCATCAGCGGTGAGGTCGCCCGCCGGTTCAAGCCGGCCCAGATAGTCGATCAAGTCGAAGACGCGCTCCTTGTCCGCCCCGACGGGGAACCATTCGACGCGGCCTTCGGTAAAGGCCCCCACTTCAACACGATGCCGTCCGGCCAAGGCGATGTAGCCAAGGGCCGCGAGGCAAGCCGCCCCGTATTCAAGTTTGGTCGGGGCCGAACCGTCGCGTGGAAAGCCCATCGATGCGCTGCAATCCAGCAGCAGGTCCACCCGGTATTGCTCCTCGCGCTCGAACTGCTTGACCACCAGGTCGTCGGTTCGGCTGAGCACATTCCAGTCAATGTGGCGGAAGTCGTCGCCGGGCGAATATTCGCGATAATCGGCGAACTCGATACGCCCGCCGCGATGCAGGCCCGAACGCTCGCCGTCGGGCCGGCCCCGCTGCGCGCGCCGAAAAGCCATCTCCAGCCGCTCAAGCCGGGATAACAACTCCGCGTTCATCAACAGCTTTTCACTCATGGTCTCAGCAACGAAAGGCGTCCGCATCGGTTCATTCCGCTTTCGATTCTAGGCCGAGCATGGGGGCAAGTCAACTGCCATCGTGCGCCCC
>CAZBCO010000116.1:0-9903 GCA_964490295.1 uncultured Planctomycetota bacterium | reverse complement strand
TATGTCTGGGCCGATGGCCGCGTAAGCCTCCTGCGGTCTGCACCCGGATAATTGCCGATGGGGGGCTGGAATGCACAACCACCTGTTCATCCCGCCCCCGGCGCCTTCGCCCGCGCGACCAAAACGCCGCCGCTGGGCGGATTCCCGTTCGCCATCGGTGTTTCGCGGTGGTATAATATCGACGGTATCGGTTGCCGAGGTGGGAATCACGGGTGGATTTCCTTGGTATTTCGGGTTTCGATCGTATGGGTGTTTGGCGTCATGCTGATGCGACCAGTTGTTGCAGTCATTACAAGGAGGCGTTATGAAATTATCCGGACAAGTCGCGGTGGTCACCGGCGGAGCCAAAGGGTTCGGGGCGGGCATCACCGCCGTGTTGTGTGAGCGTGGAGTGAGCGTCTGGGCGACCGGGCGGGACACGGCGGCTTTGGAGGCCATCGCCTCGGAACCGCAGGTGCGGGGTCTCCGCGCCGATGTGACCTCGCCGGAAGATTGGGATCGGGTTTGTGAGACGGTGCTGGCGGAGCACGGGCGGCTGGATATCCTGGTCAACAACGCGGGCGCCGGCATCCGCATCGCACCACTGCTTGAGATGACCGATGAGGAAATTCGGGAGGCGATCGCCGTCAACCTGACCGGTTCGATCCTCGGATGCCGCCGTGTCGCAGGGGTGATGAAGCAAGCCGGTTCCGGCACCATCGTAAATATCTCCAGCGTGTGTCAGCGCCAGGCGTGGCCCGGCTTCTCGGTCTACTCGGCGGCCAAGGCCGGCTTGGGACAGTTCTCGAATTGCCTCTATGCCGAGCTGCGGGAGCACGGCGTTCGGGTGACCACGCTGATCCCGTCGTGGGGCGCCACCGGCTTTGCGACCGCCGCGGGCCTCTCGGCCCAGCCGCCGAGCGTCGCCGAGCAATGCATCCAGCCCCGTGAACTGGGCGAGTTGGTGGCCACCGTCTGCGAATTGCCCGCCCATCTGGAATTGCAGGACTTGACGCTCTGGCCGATGGTGCAGAAGGTGGAGCCGCTGTAGGCCATGAAGCTCGAAGACAAGCCGTCGTGCCCGGTGGCGTCGGAAATCATCTGCTGTGATGTGTGTGTTATCGGCGGGGGCAGTGCGGGCTTCGGCGCGGCTCTGGCCGCGGCGCGGGCCGGGGCCAGAGTGGCCCTGGTGGAGCGGGAAGCGACGCTCGGCGGCACCAGCACCGCCGCCTGGGTGGCGAGTTGGGAGCCGGGGCCGGGATGCTCCTTCGCCGAGGAAATCTACCGGCGGCTGGAGCCTGTGCCCGGAGCGGCCGCCCTCATCCGGCGCATACACCGCTATCGCCCGGACGAACCCTACGGCATCGTCCTCCCCCCGGAAGGCGAGCGGCTGTCTTACGAGGCCAGCCTGGGTCGCTCTGGTGTGCCCGCCGATGCCCGGTACAGCGTCCTCTTCCGGCCCGAAGTCCTAGCCGAGACCCTGGCCGCGATGCTCCGCGAGGCGGGCGTCACGCCGCAGTGCGAAGCCCGCTTGAATGCCGTGGAGGCCGGCGACGGCCGCGTCCGAAGCATCCAGGCCCTGCGGGCATCGGGCCAATGCCTGGAGGTCCGAGCCGAGGTCTTCGTCGATGCCACCGGCGGGGCGCAGCTCTGCCGGCAGGTCGGTTGCGAGATGATGTTGGGCGTCGAGGCCGCCGAGCGCTTCGGCGAACCGTCGGCACCCGCCGCCCCGGCCGATTTTCTGAATGCCATTTCGCTTTGCTACCGCATTCGGCCCGGCGACGGCGAGGGGCGTCCTCAGGCACCTTCGGAGCCGACGGAGCCGTTCGGACACTCCGCCCACGTGGTCGGGTTCGATTGGGAGGAATTGATCGTCAACCCGTTGGCCTTGGTTCCCGGCTGGACCTTGGTGGAGGAGGGGGAGGAGGCGACGCTGGCCTTGGCCCGGCGTCGTGTCGCCGCCCATTGGGACTGGCTTCGGACGTATCCCCATTTTCGGGGGTATGAACTCGTCGGCATCGCGCCGAGACTCGGCGTCCGCGAGGGCCATCGCGTTGTGACCGAATACGTCCTGACCGAGCGCGACCTCCGCGCCGGGGCGTCATGCCAGACCCACGCGGACATCGTGGCCTGGGCCGACCATGCCATGGACATTCACGGAGGTGACGGCCTGCGGGAACTGGAGGCCGCCTACGGCATTCCGTACCGCTGCCTGATTCCACGGGGCTGGAGCAACCTGATGGTCGCCTGTCGCGGCGCTGGGTTCAGCCACCTCGCCGCATCCAGCGCCCGCCTCTCACGCACCATGATGGCCTTGGGGCATGCGGCGGGCATCGCCGCCGCCCAGGCCGCCCGAAACGGGCTGGACGTCCGCCGCGTCACGGCTCCGTGTCCCGTCACCACCGCCTGATCCGTACCGTTCGCCCGCATGACCAAGACGCCGCCGGCGCCGGGCGGATTCCTGTTCGCAATCGCAGGGGGTGGGGGATATAATGAGCGGGGTTGTTGGGCGAGGAGGAGGACGCGCACGGGGATGTGTTCGCTTCGAGCGGCGCATCCCCGGCCGTTCTGCTCACGTGCCCGTTGTCCAGACTGTCGCTTCCCCCCGACGGGGGGACGGGAGGGGGGATGACATAATCCCTTTGGCCAAGGGGTGACATAGTCGCTTTGGCACGACATGCCCGCAAAACGGCCCGTCGTCTTCCTCGTTGGGGACGCGGATTCTGTTCGGTTCCTGAAAAATTGCACTGGGGACTTGTATTCCGGGGCGGGTCTTCGTAGAATTGGGAGTTGTCAGGAAGCGACTGCTGAGTTTCAGCGATGTGTACGCGGCACCCAACTCCCCTTCGATTCGCCATCGCGGCCCTTCCGCGCGGTTGGGCCTTCCCTCCCATTCAATAATCGAGTTCTACCATGTCAGACTCAGGGCGGACGCCCGCCTCCGGTGATCGTACAACGTCATCCGCCAAGCCGTCGCGTAAGGCCGAGGCCCCGAACCCCATCGCACGGGATCCCGAGGACCTCACCCCGGACGATCTCGAGGCACTCGCCCCCTTCATCGGCTCCGATACGATCCGGGCGGTGGTCAATTCGGACCTGCTGTTCTCCGGCGAGTACGGGGAGAACCGGCTGGTACTCACCGACCGACGCATCGTGGTGATCGAAGAGGAGCGTCTGGTCCGTGAGGCGGCTCTGGGCGAGGTGCTGGCGGCATACTGCAAGGATTTTGTTGGAAACGGCGTGCTGGAGGTGCGGCTGCGAGACAACCGCCAGATCGAGTTGGTTCGCTATTCCAAGACTCTCGCCGACGCATTTCAGGAGATCGCCAACCGTGTCAACAAAGCGGTCGCGGTCAACGACGACGACCTGACGGCGCATAGCGAAGAGGCGGCCAAGACCACCGGGCCGACGGATAACGAGGCGACATACCGCTGTCCGAACTGCGGCCATCCGCTCCAGCATGCGTCCGATGCCTGCCCGAAGTGTACCCACGCGAGCCAGGTGATGCTTCGGCTGGCGAAGTTGGTCGGCCATCACTGGCGGCTGGCCCTCGGTGGGATACTGCTCTCCGTGTTTTTCACCCTGATGGCGCTGGCCCCCGGACTGCTGGTTCGCGAGCTGATCGACGGCTGCCTGCGGCCGCCGGAGAGCACCGGGGAACAGGCCGCGGGCCTCCTTGAAACGCCGGACGCCCCTGCCGTGCAGGCAGACAGCGAAAGCTTTGCCCAACGCCGCAGCACCCTTTACGTGATTGTGATCGGGTTCCTGTGCGTGATCACCGGGCAGGCGCTCACGTCGCACTACCGCATTCGCGTGATGGGCACGCTGGGCAGCCGTGTCATCACCGACCTGCGCGGCATTCTCTATCGAACGCTCCAGCGGCTGAGCCTGAGCTATTACGACCGCGAGCATACCGGGCGCATCATGACCCGCCTGCTGACCGATACCGGCGCGGTGCGGACGTTCATCGTGCAGGCGGTTGAACAGATGGTCATCCATCTGTTGACGGTGGTCGGGATCGCGGTCGTGTTGTTCCTGATCAACTGGAAACTGGCGGCCATCGCGTTGTTGCCCATCCCGGCGGTGGCCATTTGCAGCCGGTTCTTTTCCAAGCGATTCCGGCGTATCTTCCGCGGCCTGCGGCGAAAGTTCGCCACCCTGTCGGCCTCGGTCAACGAGACCATCTCCGGGATGCGCGTGGTCAAGTCGTTCGGGCAGGAAGAGCGTGAGATTTCGGGCTTCAACGAGAAGAACCTCAACGTCTACAACGCCCAGATTCAGGCGGTGCATGCCCGGGCGAAGTTCGGCCCGGCCATCGGCTTCATGGTCAGTGTCGGCGTCATCGCGGTCTGGCTGGTCGGCGGTTTGCAAGTGCTCGAGGGCCAGAAGCAGGCGACCGACTCGGGGCTGACGCTGGGAACGCTGGTGTTGTTCATCACCTACATGAACCAGTTTTACAACCCGGTGCGTCAACTGATGGAAATGACCGAGTCGTTCCAGCAAAGCGCGACCGCGGCGGAACGCATCTTCAACATCATGGACATGCCGTCGGAGGTCGCCGACCACGACCGGGCCGTGGCCCCCTCCACGCTCGAAGGCCGCGTCGAGTTCGAGAACGTGTCGTTCGGCTACAACGACGGCGAGCGGGTGTTGAAGGACATCTACCTCTCGGTCGAACCCGGGCAGATGATCGGCCTGGTCGGCCAGACCGGATCGGGCAAGAGCACGCTGGTGTCGCTGCTCTGCCGGTTCTACGACCCCACTCAGGGCCAAATCCGCATTGACGGCCACGACATCAAAGACCTCAAGTCACAATGGCTGCGTCAGAACATCGGCATGGTGCTGCAAGACTCGTTCCTCTTCGCCGGGACCATTCGTGAAAATATCGCCTACGGACGCCCAGACGCCTCGGAGGCGGAAATCATCGAGTCGGCGATGGCCGCCAATGCGCACCGATTCATCATGAACCTGCCCGACGGCTATGACACCCACGTCGGTGAACGGGGCGTGATGCTCTCCGGCGGCGAGAAGCAGCGCATCTCCATCGCCCGCGCCATCCTCAAGAACCCCGGCATCCTCATCCTCGACGAAGCCACCTCCGCCGTCGATACCGTCACCGAATCGCTCATCCAGGAGGCGATGGACCGGCTGGTGAAGAACCGCACCACCTTCGCCATCGCCCACCGGCTGTCCACGCTGCGGAACGCCGACCGATTGATCGTGCTCGAAAATGGCGAGATCATCGAGCAAGGCACCCACGAAGACCTGATGGCGCGCGACGGCACCTATGCCACGCTCTGCCGAACCCAAGCCAAGTTCGCCGAAGGCATCACCCCCGAACCCATTGAGGGTCTATAGAAATGAACGCATCCGTCCAAAGTTTCATTATCCGAGCCGGCGCGGTCCGCTTCGAGCGCGATCCCAAGGGGGCTGTGTGGATGGTTCGTGACGAAACACGCACCCCGGTCTCGTCCGTGGTCGCAGCCTTCCCGCTCAGTCACCGCGAAAGCATGGTCTCGGTCCGAGACAGCGAAGGCGAAGAGATCGGCATCCTCGACGACCTGCACTCGCTCGACGACCCATCGCGGGCCGTGGTCGAATACGAGCTGGATCGCACCTATTTCATGCCGCGGATCATCGACATCATCGAGATCGACGAAGCGCTTAACGTGGTGGAGTGGTTCGTCGAGACCAACAAAGGCCCCCGGCGGTTCCAGGCGCACAGCGTTCAGAAGAATGTCCGCCGCATCGGCCACCGGCGGCTGGTGATCAAAGACGTCGACGGCAACCGCTACGAGGTTCAGGATTGGACCGTCCTGCCGCCCGCCGCTCAGGCCCTGCTCGAACCCTACCTGCTGGGCTGATCACCGGAGCGCCTCAGTCCTCGGCTTCGGAAGCCCATGCCCCGTCGCCACCCAACGCCTCTCATAGCACGATTCTTCTTTTCCACCGGCCGGACATGGGGTACACTATGGTAGGACCATTTTGGAGGATACCCACGATGAAGCGTTATCTGCTTCCGGCGGTACTGGTAACGTTGGGAGCCATCGGCTGTGCCCAACGGATTTATGACGTGAAGTTGGACCGGTCGCTCTTTCTGGATACGGAACCCGGCCAGACCGTCTACCTCAGAACGACTAATACCAGCTCGCTGCAGGACTACCCCATCGGCGAGGACATTCGAGCCGCATTGCAGGCCAAGGGCTACCGGCTGACGGATGACCGCTCGACGGCGGACGTGGTGATGCGCGTGAACATCCGCTATACCGGGCTGATGGAAGAGGCCATTCGTGGCGGCAAAATCGCGGGCGGCGCCGCGACCGGCGGCGTGGTCGGTGGCTTGGCCACCGCCGCAGGAGGAGCCAGCCGATCAGGCACCGCGGCCGGAGCGCTGGGCGGCATGCTGGTCGGCGCCGGGCTGGGCTATTGGCTCGAAAGCCGAGAGCTCCAGAACACCTTCGTCACCGTGGTCGATTTCCAGATTCAGGAGACGAAGATCAATGAGATCAAATCCGCCAGCATCTACGCCCGCGTCCGGGACAAGGGCCTCACCGCCGAATCCGCCGCCGAGCGAGTCCGCTCGGACATCGCCCGCCAGATCGCCGGACAATTCTGAGCGGGGCGTAGAGGTGTCGCCGGAAAACCCGGACGTTGGAAGGACAGAACCGTACGCACAATCCTGACCGCCGGGTCTGTCTTGTGGCTCTTTCTGGACGCAACACATAGCGGACTTTCGCACATTATGCGGCCCTCGCGAGGGCGTGAACAAGCAGCATCGTGAGTTTCTTCCATTGTGCTTTGGTGGGCACAGTTTGAAAAAGTCGGTTGAGCCAGATCGCCCTGCGCAGCGCGGCCCGTCCGTCCGGATCGGCATAGGGCAGGAGGCCCGTCACCGTATGCCGAGCCGGACAAAGGATCCAGCCTATCACCGGGCGGATAAAAAGTTTCCCGCCAAGCTCCGTGAACACCGGCAAAATGCTCAAGAGAATCGTGTCCAGTGTCGATATAATGGACATCGCCGTTCCTCCGAGAAGAGAAGGGTGGTACCTTCTCTATATCGGCAGGAACGGCGTCTTTACTTGAGGGCTATTTGCTCCTCACAAAGTGTGAAAGTCCATGGCTGTCTCTCCTGAAAAACCTGAGCCGCTCAAAGACGGACGCAGCTCTTCAACCGACTGAAATATAAACTACCCCGGTGTGCAGGGGATGTCAACAGAGAAATGCTGCGCTGGGGGGAGACAACAAAACCGTTTTAGAGGAAGCCTGAATACCGGGCCTTGAAGCGGCGTGATGTCGCTACCCCAATCGCGGATGCTCGATTATCTGAAAAATCGGACACTCCTTCACCGCCGTTCCGCAAGGGGTACCACGTCAAAGAGGAACCGTCCCGTCGAGGCTGTGATCGGGCTGGCGCCAAACATCTTCTACGGAACCGGACTGGCGCCCGCCGTGGTAATCCAGCGCCGCCCGAAACCGTCAGGGTGCAAGCGCAAAGTGCTGATTGTGGATGCGTCTCGCCTGGTGCGCAAGGGGCGCACCCAGAACTTTCTGAACCCGGAACTTGGGCCAAACCTGACTCAGGCTCGCTGTGCAGCAGCCGAAGTTCGTTTCAAGTCCGAAGATATGTAACCGTTTACGGGCAGGAGCCATTCCAAATATCCGAAGGTTCCATTTCAACCCCCCGCTACTTTCGTTCCTCTCGAAAATCCAGGCTCATGCTTTTGCCTCCACTCTTGATCCTGATGACCTCGCTGTCCCAGTCGGCCTGGACAAACGGGCTGTCGAAACTGGGATAGTCCATATCGACCGGCTTACCGTTGACCGTTCGCAAGCGCTTCGTGTCCATGGTTATCGTGCCAGCACGTTTGGACTCGTAAGTCAGGTGCATTGCATTCCTGTCGAAACGAATTTCGTTCGCGGCCACCTCTCGTCGAAAGGGTTCAAACCCGCCGAAGTCCGCAAGCAGTCCGGCTTCGCACACGGCCGCGTTCTTCGCCCCCGGGCTGATGACCTCAACGCCGCGCCACTCCCCTGTGGTGGTCCACTTGTGGCCACCGAGCAGGCGCAGGCCGGCACAGGCCCGTCCCTCGCGCACGAAAATCCAGCCATTCTCTTCAACGACCTCATCGAATGCATCACGCGGCAAGTAGGCATGTATGAACTGGCAAGGCTGTTTGTCCGGAATATCATAGAGCGCCAGCACGGCCGTTTGATGCTGAAAGGTGCTCGTGCAACCGCAGCGCAGGTCTCCGGTCCAGTAGCCGTGTTCGGGCTTGCCGGCGTTGTTCGGATGGTGCGTGAAGATCCGGGCGCGTGTCCGTGTGCCGAACGAGAGGTCCCACTGGTGCTGTTCATGCCAGGCATACCAGGCACCTTCGCATCCGGGCGGATAGGGGTCCTGATACTGAACCGCGCCGAGAATGAAGTCGGGCGTATGCAACGTCATTTTGCGTATGCTTCCCGCCAGCGGCCTGGCCGGCATCAGGTCCGCGGGATTGTGAAGATGCTTGCGCTCGCGGTTCGTGTACGTTCCGGACCGGCTCAATGCCACCTCAAGCACCAACCGGTGAGGTCGCCAGGAGGAAAAAAACGCAAAGACCGGACGCCCCCCTTCCGCAGACGGCTTCACACGTTCGGACTGGATATTGCCGAAGTAGAGATATTGAAGCGAGATGGCGTTCTCGTTGGCGTGGTCCAGAGCATGCCGTGCGTAGATCCGTCCCCGTGCGCCGCCGTACATGCCGTTCAGCGAATCCACGGCCATATCGACCAGCATCAGATTCATCATCGAATCAGCCAAGCGGGACAACTCCTTGTCCGGCGCGAAGTCGTACAGGGCCGCCATGCACCACCAGTTGGCGACGAGGTATTCGGTATCGAATTCACCCCATCCCCGCCGCGCGCGAAAACGGATGAATTTCTTCAGCCATTTCGCGTCGGCTTCCGCCAGGGTCCTGCCTTTGCGCTTCCAGGCCTTGAACGTTTCATCCGCAAACTCGCTCCCCATCAGATAGCGACTCACGCGAAAGGCCATGCCATGGTTCTCGGAGCCGAATTTACTCTCGAAGTTGTGGGTAAGGAAGAACGCACGGAGGCGCTGCCGGGTGAGGGGTTCAAGTTTCCCGGTATCCTTGAACTGGAGCCACACCCGGCTCAAACCCAGTGCCGCGAAGTCGCAATTGCCCTGATGACCGGCAGGATGCGTGGGGGGACGCTCGAACCATTCCGCCAGTTTAAGAATTTCCAGGTTGGCCGACTTCAGGTTTCGGCCAAGCAGCAGCTGGGTCGCGGCGTCCCGGCCGTGCGGGTCTTTGCCGAACTTGGCGCTCCATTCCAGAAGTTGCTTGCGTCGTTGCTCAAATCCGGCGATGGAGTCTTCCACCGACAAAACCACGGGGGCGATCTGCTTCATGCCTTGATCTTTTCCACGGGCATCGGCCATCGGATTAAAACCCGTTACGAACATCGTCGCAATCAATACCATCACGACCCGTTTGAAGCCACGTTCCCGCTGCGTGACAAGACGAGCAGGAAGACAGACCCGGCGATCTCGCATCGTCTCCGTCTTCCATCTTAAGGTCTCCGCATTATCGCAGTTCACATTCAGATCCGGCGTTTACGGCGTCCCTTTTCTCACGGCCCCGCCCGCCGCATGCGGAACCGTGCAGGGTTTGGCCCCAGCCAATCCAATCAACACCAAGCATAGTCTGCCCCCCGCCTCGAAACGCAAGCGTTAAGACAAAAACAATTTACTGTCCTATGGAAAAACTCGCGGGCGGACGCTCGATTTGATACGTCACGTCGCGCAAAGGGCGACCGTCGGAGTCGTTGAGCCGGGCGGACATCATCCATTCGCCGCCGTGCGTATCGACCTGCAGCAGGAGGCGGTTCCAGCCCGCCTGGAGGCGTACCGGAACATCGTCG
>CAZBCO010000115.1:0-5936 GCA_964490295.1 uncultured Planctomycetota bacterium | reverse complement strand
GGGTGGGGGGGGGGCAAGAAGTTTTCGACAGGATTTACGGGATGAACGGGATAGGGAAAATCCGGTATCCTGCCTGCCCGCCATAATTTTGGCGACGGACTCCGCCGAAGCGGCTATGTCCCCCAGGACGGCGGTGTGCATCCTGTCCATCCAGTTCATCCCGTCAAAAAATGCTTCGATCCTCAAGGCCCGGAGGGCCGACCCATTTTAGCCCGGCCCGTGAGGGCCGGGAACCCGTCCGCATCATCACAAAAGCCCCGGAGGGGCGGCACACGGAGAAGAAGCTATCAGCTATCGGCCGTCAGCCGTCAGCCGTCAGCCAAACCTCCAGCCTCATCCTCCTGCTCGAATCCGCCCCAGGCCGCGCGATCAGTTCAATTCGTATTTCTTGAGCTTTCGGAAGAGCGTGGCGACCCCGATATCTAGAATCTCCGCGGCCTTCTCGCGGTTCCCCCCGGTCTTCAGCAGCGCGGCCTGAATGGCCTGCTTCTCGTAGTCCTCCAGCCGGTTGCCGGAGCGCGGCGCCTCGATGTCGGCTTCGAGGCCCTGCAGTTGTTCCACGTCAATCACTTCGCCGTCGCTGAGGGTGAAGGCCCGCTCGATGACGTTGTGCAGCTCGCGGACGTTTCCCGGCCACGGGCCGCCCTCAAGGGCTTCCAGGGCGGCTTGGGTGAGGGTCACGTTCCGATGGTTCTTGGCGTTGAACTCGGCGAGGAAGGCCTGAGCCAGCGGGGCGATGTCTTCGCGGCGGCTGCGCAGCGGCGGCATGCAGAGGGGGATGACGTGCAGGCGATAGAACAGGTCGCGGCGGAACTCGCCGTCGGCCATCGCGGTTTGCAGGTCGCGGTTGGTGGCGACGATGACCCGCGCATGAAACGGCTTGGTGCGGGTCGCCCCCACGGGTCGCACCTCATGCTCCTGAAGTGCCCGCAGCAGCTTGGCCTGGAGCTCGGCGGGCAGCTCGCCGATTTCGTCCAGGAACACCGTGCCCTTGCCCGCGGACCGGAACAGGCCCGGCCGGTCGCTGTCGGCCCCGGTGAACGCGCCCCGGACGTGCCCGAACAGCTCGCTCTCCAACAGCGCGGGCGAGATGGAGCTGGCGTCTACCGGGACGAACGGTTCGGCGGCATGCGGCCCTGCCTGATGCACCGCCTTGGCGGCCATCTCCTTGCCCGTGCCGCTCTCGCCCTGAATCAACACCGTCGCCGTGGTCTGGGCCGCCCGTTGGATCAAATCGCAGACCAAGCGAATCGCGTGCGACCTGCCGATGATGCCGTGAAAGTTGAACGGGGCCTCCTCGGCGGGCGCGACCGTCCGGCGGGCGGCCACGAGTTTGACCACCTGATCGAGCCGCTTGATGTCGAACGGCTTCGGGATGTAGTCGCAGGCACCGGCCTTGACCGCCTCGATGGCGTCTTCCACCGAGGCATGCCCGGTGATGATCGTGACGCTGAGATGGGGATACTGGCTCCGAACCTCGTGGAACAAGTCCAAGCCGGAGCCGTCCGGGAGGCGGACATCGAAGAGGGACAGTTGGAACGTATCGTGGGCCAGGGCCTGGCGGCAGGAGGCCACCGAATCCGCCTCGGTCACCCGGCAGCCCAGCCCTTCGAGCACCTCGCGGCACAACGCCCGTATCGAGGCCTCGTCATCCAGTACCAGAACGCACAGGCCCTCGCCGGGCTTGGATGGATTGCTCATCGGTGGCCCTTACTCCTCGTCCAGTAACAACATCGCCTTGACCAGGCCGTCGCGGCGCTCGGACGACATCCGGAAGGCCCGGTCCGATTCGGTGACCGGGAAGCTGTGGGTGCAGAGGCGGCTGATGTCGGCCCCCGGCCCGGCCAGCAGCCGCACCGCTTCGGGCAGGGCCTGGTTCGAGCGGCGGCAGTTGTACAGCGTGGTCTCGGAACGGCGCAAGTTATGAATATCCAGTGGCACCGTGTCTTCGACGGGGATGCCGATGATGCAGGCCCGCCCGCCAAGCCGCGGCGCGGCCGTGGTCCAAGCCATCGCCTGCAGGTCGCCCGCCGCCTCGAACGCCACGTCCACCCCGCCGTCGGTCATGGCGTGCGTCGCTTTGGCCGGGTCGCGTTCGATGTCGATGGCCTCGAAGCCCATCGCCTCGGCCATCGCCCGACGGGCGGCGACCGGCTCGGCGATGATGACGCGGCTCGCCCCGCGGCAGCGCGCCGCGACGGCGGTGGAGAGGCCGATTGGCCCCGCTCCGAAGATGCCCACCACCTCGCCCTCCCGCATCTCCACAAGGCGCACCGCGTGGATGCCCACGCCGAACGGTTCGCAGAGTGCCGCCTGCTCGAAACTCACCGCGTCAGGCAGCCGCTCGAGGTTCTGCTCCACGGTGAGGAGGGTATCGCGCATCGCGCCGTGAATCATCGGGGTACCGAGGAATCGGACATTGGGGCAGAGGTTGAGGCGGCCTTCGCGGCAGGGGCGGCAGGCCCCGCAGGGCACGCCCGGCTCGATGGCCACCCGGTCGCCCGGCTTCACCGACGTGACCCCGTCGCCGACCGCGACCACCACGCCGGCGCTCTCGTGCCCGATGGTGTAGGGATAGGCGGTGATGATGTTGGAGCCAATCCGCCCGTGTTGCCAATAGTGAACATCGGACGCACAGACGCCGCAGGCAGTGGGGTGTACCACCACCTCGCCCGGACCTGGCTCCGGCTCGTCGGGAATCTCCGCCCAGCCGAAAGTCTTCGGGGCGGTCAACGCATAAGCTCGCATCGCATTCTCCTCGTCAAAGGGGCCTCATTATATCGGCGACAGGGGAGCGGGGGCAAGCGCCCTTCCGGCGACATCTCCCTGGGCATGCTCAAGCCTTTACCTCTGCTTGACAGCACCGCGCGGCCCGGCTATCATTCTCCGCAACTTTTTATGGAGTCTCATGTGAAACGGATTTCGCTCAACGGTGATTGGCGTGTGCAGGAGGGGATTGGTGTCGAGGCGGCGGAGAACGACCCTCTCCAAGCCACCGTGCCCGGATGTATCTTCACGGATTTGATGGCCGCCGGGCGGATCCCCGATCCGTTTGTGCGGATGAATGAGGCCGAGGTGCAGTGGGTCTCGGCCAGGGATTGGACCTATTCACGTACCTTTGAGGTCGACGCCGAGACGCTGGCCGGCGACCGCGTTGAACTGCTCTGCAACGGACTGGATACCTACGCTACTCTCCGCATCAACGGCCGCGAGGTCGGCAAAGCCGACAACGGCTTTGTCGAGCACCGCCTCGATGTGAAGGACGCCCTGGTCGAGGGCGAGAACCGCATCGAGATTCAGTTCGAGTCCTCTGACCGGCTGTCCGGGGAACTGTGCCAACAATACGGGCCGCTTCCGTCTATCTTCGACGACAACCGTCCGTACGTACGCAAACCACAATACATGACCGGCTGGGACTGGGGACCGCGCCTGTCGGGTTGCGGTATCTGGCGCGATATCGCCGTCCAATCGCATCGCCACGCTCGGCTGGCCGACTTGCATACCTCCGCGCGGTTGGCCGGTGACGACGGCGTGGTCAAGGTGGCGGCCACCTTCGAGCGCTTCGACGACAAGCCGCTTACGCTGGTGGCGAGTCTGCTGCACAAGGGCAACGAGATTGCGCGATCCGAAATCAGCGGGGCAGGGGAGAGCCTGGCGGGCGACCTGACCGTCGAGCGTCCGCTGCTCTGGTGGCCGACCGGATACGGCGACGCCGACCTCTATGAGCTGGAGGTGCGGATTCTGTGCGACGGCGAGGAGCTGGAGAGCCGCCGCCGACGCCTCGGATTCCGCACGCTGGAGCTGGAGCGCACCCCGGACGACATCGGCGAATCGTTCATCTTCAAAGTCAACGGCCGCCGGGTCTACTGCAAGGGCACCAACTGGATTCCCGCCGACTCGTTCCCGCACCGCGTGACGCCGGAGAAGTATCGGACACTGTTGCAGCAGGCGGTGGACGGCAATATGAACATGCTGCGCGTCTGGGGCGGGGGCATCTACGAGCCGGACGTGTTTTTCGACCTCTGCGACGAGATGGGCATTCTGGTCTGGCAGGACTTCATGTTCGCCTGTGCCGAGTATCCCGACCTGGATTGGTTCCACGCCTCGGTGCGCGATGAGGCCGAGAAGGTGGTGCGGCGGCTGCGGCACCACGCCTCGCTGGCTCTGTGGTGCGGGAACAACGAGAACCACATGGGGCATTTCAATTGGGGCTGGCCCGAAAGATTTCACGGCGAAAAAATCTATCACGAGGTTCTGCCGGAGGTCTGCGAGCGGCTCGACGCCGACCGGCCCTACTGGCCGGGCAGCCCCTACGGCGGCCCCAAGGCCATCGATGCGACGCACGGTGACGCCCACATCTGGAGCGTCTGGCACCGCAGCCGCGACTATCGCAAATACCTCGAAGACAGCTCCCGCTTCATCAGCGAGTTCGGCTTCCAGGCCTTCCCCACGATGGACACCGTGCTGGAGTTCGCCGAGCCGGAAGACCTGGACATCGACAGCCCGGTGATGCTGGCCCATCAGCGGCACCCCGAAGGCAACAAGCACATCCGCGAGGCGTTGGGCATGTACTTCCCCGCGCCCGGCAACTTCGAGCGCGAGGTGCTCTTCTCGCAGATGATCCAGGGGATGGTGCTGCGTTACGGCATCGAGCACTGGCGGCGGCAGAAATGGCACAACGCCGGGACGCTGATCTGGCAGCATAACGATTGCTGGCCGGTCGCCAGTTGGGCGCTGATCGATTACGCCCTCCGGCCCAAGCCCGCCTATTACATCGTGCGCCGGGCCTTCGCCCCGGTGGCCATCACCGCCCACCGCGACGGCGACGCGGTGGTCCTCTCCGGACTCAACGATACCGGACAGGTCGTTACCGGAACGCTCGACGTGGAGCGGTTCGACTTGCGCGGCGAGGCGGAATTGATCGAAACCGGGACCGTCGCCCTGGAGACCGACGCCGCCACCGAGCTCTGGCGGCGCCCGGTGGCCGAACTCGAACCATTCGACCCCGCCGGCCAGTTCCTCCGCGTCACCTTCTACAGCGGCATCCATTCCAGCGACATGACCTGCTTCCTGGTCGAACCCAGAGAGGTGGCCTACACCGAGCCGGAGATTCTGGTCGAGGTCTCCGAGGACCCGTTCGACGCCGAGCGGACCGTCAAGCTGACCGCGACCACCTTCGTCAAGGGCGTCTGGCTCACCGTGCCCGGCTCCAACGTCCGGTTCAGCGACAACGCCTTCGACCTGATTCCCTACGTGACCCGCGAGGTGGTGGCCCGGCCCGGCGACGGGCCGCCGGTCGATGACCTCAAGACCGCCCTCAAAATCCAGCATTGCAATCCGCTGGGCGGATGAGCCGAAGGCCGGTCAGCGGCGGGCGGTTCGGCCTCAACGGGTATATCCCGCGTGTCGTCGGAACGAAGGCGTTCCCGCCTTCCATGTGCGGCCGACAGGAGAGGACTACGAAATACGCGGAATACGCGAAAGTGGAAGCCGGGCGGATCGTCGTTGAGATCAAAGCGGTCAAGACCCTTGCCGACGAGCATCGCGCCCAGGTGATCCACTGCCTCAAAGCGACGGGCAAACCACTCGGGCTGCCGGTCACCTTTGGGCACTCTCCGAAGATCGAGCACCAGCGTTTCGTCAACCAACCCTTTTCGCGTCTTTCGCGTTTTTCGTAGTGAACACCGCTTGGAGGCCGACAAGGTGAATGCCGTGGACGCCCGTACCCCGCACCACCGATCACCGCCGTTCGCCCAGCAGGATAGTCGGCTTAGAATAATACGTGGGGCCGTCAGAAAAAAAACTACGAAATACGCGAAAGGCGCGAAAAGGGTTGGTTGACGAAACACTGGTGTTCTATCTTCGGGGAGTGCCCAAAGGTGACCGGCAGCTCGCGTGGTGTGCCCGTCGCTTTGAGGCAGTGGATCACCTGGGCG
>CAZBCO010000114.1:0-4139 GCA_964490295.1 uncultured Planctomycetota bacterium | reverse complement strand
CCCCCACGAGCAACTTTTTATTCGCTGTTTTTGTTCATTTTTTGCTTGACGCACCCAGTACAGCGGGTAGACTGTACTTCAGTTGGCTGAAATGTTACGAAGAAACGATAGCCCGCACGGCACGGCCCGATTCACGCGGGTTGGCGACTTCGCACGAGGCCGGTGTCGGCAGACGACAACGGGGGGAAATGACTTGCCGAGACGCATGGCGTGTCGGTATAATGCCCCCGTCGTCCGGGACGGTGATTTTTTCTCAAGGAGGAGCAAGTATGACAAGTTATATGCGGCGCATGGTGTGGGTGGGTGTGTGCGTTCTGTGTGCAGCGGCGGCCCACGCGGGCGAGGTCAACGCCCTGGCCAAGTCGGTGCCGGCGGAGACGCTGCTCTTTGCGTCGTTCGACGGCAAGAACCCGGCGACGGCCAAGACCGCGTTGCTCTCGCTGCTCAACGAGCCGGAAGTGAAGGCCCTGCTGGAGGGGCCGCTGGCGGAGCTGCAGAAGTTCCTCGCGGGTGAGGCGGTCAAGCAGGGCGGCCCGGACCCGGAGGTTCTCGCCCCGCTGTTCGCCACCCGGCTGGGCTTGGCGTTTGTGGGCCTCGCCCCGCCGGCCGAGGAAGGGATGCCGCCGCGCGTGGAGCTGTTGCTGCTGGCCGAGGTGGGCCAGGGCGACACGCCCGCCGCCAAGTCGGTCAACCTGCTGCTGGACATGCTCAAGGCCCGAATCGGGCTGGCGCCCGACGCCTTCAAGCCAACCCAGGTCGGCGGGGTCAAGGCGATGCAGGCCGATCTGAACGGCACCCCGGTCACCTACCTGACCACCGCCCAGGGTCTGTTCCTGCTGGGCAGCAACGATGCCGTGACCAAGGCCCTCGACGCCAATACCACGAAGCTGGCGGACGCGAAGGACTTTCATCGCGTCCGCGAGGTCACCGGCGGCCAGGAGCTGCTGCTGCTGCATTACGCCCACGGGCCGGCCTTGCAGCGCTTCGGGATGTTCCTCCCGCCCGACGTCGGGAGCTTTTTGACCAACCGCGAGTTCGGCCTGGCGAATGTGCAGTCGCTCTCGCTCGCCTTCTCGCCCGACGGCCCCGGCTTCCGCTGCACGGCCTTCCTGCGCGTCACCGGCGAGCGCCAGGGGCTGCTCCAGGTGCTGGCCGGCAAGCCGCTGAACCCGGCACTGGTCAAGATGGCCCCCAAGGGCACCGCCTTCTTCCTGGCCCGGTCGCTGGACGTCGGCGCCCTGTGGGACTTCATCACCGGCCAGATTGCGAAGGAGCCGGGGGCCAAGGAGGAGATGGACAAGTCCGCGTTCCAAGTTTTGGCCAAAGCCAACCAGGCCGTCGGGTTTGACATCCGCAAGGACCTCATCGGCAGCTTGGGCGACGAGTTCGCGGTCTTCGCCCCGAACTTCACCGCCGTGGTCAAGATGAAGGATGCCGAGAAATTCAAGACCTGCGTCAACAAGTTGCTGGCGACCATGGCCCAAGAGATGGCCAAGGATCGGGACTTCGCGGGCGCCGTGCTGAAGCTCAACACGATGCCCTATCAGGGCAAGACCATCACCTATGTGGACGGCATGCGCGCTCCGCTGTTCTTCCAGCCCTGCTATATTCTGCAAGGTGATTACGCCGTGTTCGCCCTCTCGCCGATGGCGCTCAAGGATTACCTCCAGACCATGACCCGCGGCGAGACGCTGGCCGACCAGGCGGATTTCCAGGCGGTGCGCCGGCGGATGGGGGCCGACGCTTCGGGCCTGTATTATGCCGACAGCAAGCCGCTGCTGCTCAGTGTCTACGAGATGATGCCCGGGCTGCTGGGGTCCGCGAAGATGGTTCCGCCGGAGTTCGCCGCGATGGTGCCCGACTCGGCCAAGCTGCCGCCGTCGAGCCTCATCGCCCGGCACCTCTTCGGCAGCACAGCCGCCTTCCGCCCCTTGCCCGACGGCCTGCTGGCGGAGTCCTATTCGCCGCTCGGCCTGCCCCTGCCGCCGGAGATTCGGCAGGGCGGCCTGGCCACCACCGCCATCCTCGCGGGCATGCTCCTGCCGGCACTGACGAAAGCACGAACTGAGGCGCGGAGCGTTCAATCGATGAACAACCTGCGTCAAATCGGGATGGCGGCGATGATGTATGCCACCGAAAACGATGGACGGTTCCCCACATCACTCCAGGTCTTGTCGAAGAAATATATCGAACACCCCAAGATTTTTCTTCACCCCAACAGCGGAACCCAACCCAGGGCGGGCCGCTTCGTGACCGACTTCGACAGCATCTTCGATCTGGCGAACAAGGCGATTCATCAGAACGACGCCCCCGCGAACCTTCCGATGGCTTGGGACAAGCGAGCCTTCAGCCCGGAGGGCCGCAGCGTAGTTTTCTTCGATGGCAGTGTCCGCCGAGTCAGCGAGCGAGAGTTCCAGACGCTGATGACGGTAAGAGTGGAGCCGTTCATCAAGAAGATGAAAGAGGCCAAGGCGGAATAACCCCCCGGCCCCCATCGCCTCCAGCTCCTGCTCGTGTTAGAAAAAGCTGTCAGCTATCAGCCTTTGGCGCATGGGTGCATGGGGGCGCGGGAGCATGGGATTCCCTTCACCTCTTGCTCTTGCTCGTGCTTGTACTCCTGCTCGAAACGCGGCACGACGGCACAACGCAGCGTATTTCTGCACCACGCATATCCTATCCGTGGCCTTTCCCCTGCTATTTTTCGAACACGAGGCGGAGGAGGGATTTACCTACAGCCTGCGGCCGACGATGAACTTGACATTGGGTATAACGCGGGTTATACTTTGGGTATGAAGACGGCGATATCGATCCCGAATGAGGTGTTTGAGGCGGCGGAGGCATTGGCCCAGCGGCTGCATGTCTCGCGGAGTGAGCTGTATGCCCGCGCGGTCGCGGCTTATCTCAAGCAGTATTCGGCGGAGGAGGTCACGCAGCAACTCGATGCGGTCTATTCGGAAGAGGAGTCGCGGCTGGACCGGGTGGCCGAGGCGATCCAGCATTTTTCGCTGGATAAGGAGACGTGGTGATGAAGCGGGGGGAGGTGTGGTGGGCGACGTTGCCGGAGCCGGAGCGCTCCGGGCCGGGCTATCGCCGACCGGTGCTGGTGGTGCAGGCCGATGCGTTCAACCGCAGCCGGATCCGCACGGTGCTGGTGGCGGTGCTCACCTCGAACCTGCGGCTGGCCCTGGCGCCCGGCAATGTGCTGCTCCAGTCGCGCGATACGGGACTCCCCAAAGACTCCGTGGTCAACATCTCGCAGGTCATCACTGTGGATAAGTCACTGTTGACGGAGCAGGTTGGGGCGATCCGCGCGGCCAAGCTCAATGCGGTCAACGATGGACTCCGGCTGGTGCTGGGGCTGCAGGCGTGAACGGGGGCAAGGAGGGATTTGCCTACAGCCTACAGCCTACGGCTGATAACTTCTTCGAGTACGAGCACGAGTATGAGCACGAGCAAGAGGTGGAGGGAATCCCATGCTCCCGCGCTCCCATGCCCCCATGCGCCAAAGGCCGACAGCTTCTTCCAGCAGGAGCAAGAGGGGTGGTTGGATTGACTCGCCCGCGCATCCGGCCTATAATCGCGGAAGGTTGTTGAGGAACGGACGATGTATGAGTTGATCGTGAAGACGGATTTCGCGGCGGCGCATTGCCTGCGCGAGTATCAGGGCGCGTGTGAGCGGCTGCACGGGCACAACTACAAGGTCGATGTGGTGCTGCAAACCGAGCGGCTGGACGCGACGGGCATGGCGATGGATTTCAAGGAGGTGAAGGCGCGGCTGGGCGAGCTGATGGACCGGCTGGACCATCAGTTCCTCAACGAGACCCCGCCGTTCGACCGGATCAACCCCACTGCCGAGAACCTGGCCCGGTGGCTGGCCGAGCAGCTCGCGGGGCGCCTGCCCGAAGGCGTGTCCGTCCAAAGCGTGACCACCTGGGAATCCGACGCCTGCGGCGCGACGTACAGGCCGTAGGTCTTCATGCACCACGAAGGACACGAAGGGCACGAAGGTGGAATTTGACAAGCTGTCGAATCGGGTCATCGGCTGTGCCATTGAGGTGCATAAGAACCTTGGGCCGGGGCTGCTGGAATCGGCCTATGAGCAATGCCTCGCCCACGAACTGAGTCGGGCCGGCATCCGG
>CAZBCO010000113.1:0-3335 GCA_964490295.1 uncultured Planctomycetota bacterium | reverse complement strand
CAGAACGGTTCGGGCGGCGTCGCGGACGACCTCCACGGCATTGCGTGTCATCTTGCCGATGGGGCGCCTCGGCGGACCCGCAGGCAGCCCCAAGCCATTCATCAAGGTCTTGATTGGCAAGGGGTTGCGGAATCGATCCTTGACGTTCACCGAGCGGCCGTCGGGCAGCGATCGGGGGTTATCGACGGTGACGGTGACGAGGTTAAACAGGGGCTGGAGCGCGGCGTCGATCTCTCGGACACGGGCCGCGTCGCCCTGTTGCGCGGCCTGAACCATCCGGACGATGGCACCTGGGGCGACGTTGCTGATCACGGAGATGACCCCGTCGGCTCGGATATCTTCTCGAAGCATTATCTCGGCGGTGATGCCGTCGTCGCCGGACAGGATATCGAAGTCCGGCCCGATGAGTTTCCGAGTGTATGCCATGCGGTCGAGGTCGCCCGTCGCCTCCTTGACCGCGCTGACGTTGGGGTATTCGTGGGCGAGGATGGCCAGGTCCTCCGGCGACATCGCCGTCCCGCAACGGCCGGGGATGATATAGGGCATCACCGTGCAACCGGGGCAGGCCTTGGCCACGGCGGCGTGGTATTCCCGGCGCAGCTCGAGCGAGGAGGGGCCATTGTAATAACAGTCCACCAGCAGCAGGGCGTGAGCGCCCATTTCAGCGGCATGTTTGCTGCCCAGCAGCGCCTCGTCGGTCGCGTTGCTGCCGGTGCCTGCGATCACCACGCAGCGGCCTTGGCTGGCCTGGAGGGCGTCGTCGATCACGCGGTTATGCTCTTCCCAACTCAGCGTGGGCGATTCGCCGGTGGTGCCCGCCGGGAGCAGCCCGGTGACGCCCTGCTCGATCTGGAATCGAATGTTCTTTTCGTAGCCGGCCCAATCGACGAACCCATTGCGCAACAACGGGGTGACCAGCGCGGTGTGCGCCCCGGCAAAACTGCGATGTGCCATTCCAAAGCTCCTGTAGAAGGCCGCCTGATAATCGGGGCACATTTTAGCGAGCTTCACCCGTCGGCGCAACCGTTTCCCGCAATCATCAGCATGAACGCATCCTGCTTGAGCATAGCGACTTCCGTGTGAAATACCCCGTTAACAGCGTCATGTATCGCCCGATACTATAGGAAGCACTGTCGGAGGCCGAGCTCGTGGTAAGAAGCGGCAGCGTTGGCGGCCGTTTGGCAGACGTTTAACTCGATGGTTGTTATGAACTTAAATGCCGAAAAATCTTTTGCGTTTCGCTTGGCGATGATCGCCCTGTTGCCGGTGGGCTTGCCGGTCGCGTTGTTCATCGCTCAGGTGTTACCCGCCCGAACGGCGAGCCTGATGGGGTTACTGATCCTGCTGGGGCTGGCCTGTGGTGTGGTTCTGGGCCGCCGTTCGCCGCAGCCAAGCGATGCGGACGGCGCGACACAAACCACCGCGGCGGAGCCTTTGGGGCTATCTCCTGCGAAGCCGCCCGACGACCAGCTCCTGCTCAGCCAGATCATCGACAGCCTCGAAGGCGGCGTGATGACTATCAATTCCGACGGCACGGTCACCAGCTTTAACCCCGTTGCTCAGGAGACGCTCGGCCACGAAGCACGACATGTTGTCGGCCAGCATTACAATGCGGCATTCCCCGCCATTTCTGAAAACCGGGATCTCCGGGCGATGATCGCCGCTGCGATCCGCGGCCATCAGACCTTCTCCTCGGAGGAAGTCCGCGTTGCGCGGGCCGACGGCACGCTGGTGCCTCTGGGCGTCACGCTCTCCCAACTGCGTGACCCGGCCGGCCAAACGCGCGGCACGGTGCTGATGTTCAAAGACCTCGCCAAGTTGATGAGTCTGCGGGAGCACGTGAAGCGGACCGACCAACTCGCCTCCCTGGGCCGTCTGGCCGCCGGTATGGCCCACGAGATACGCAATCCGCTCGGCGCGCTCCACGGTCTGGCTGAGTTGATTCAAGAAGACCTGGCCGATGCCGACCCCCGACGGCGATATACCGGCACCATTCTGCGCACGGTGGATCATCTGAACGAGCTGGTCGAGAACCTGCTGGAGTTTTCTCACCCGCCGATGACCCACGTCCGGCCGCAGGTGCTCTCCGACATTGTCCGCGAGGGAATCCAACTGTGTTGTTTTGAAGGGAGCGACGGCCGGGTGGCTATTAACGAGGTCTATCCGCCCGATCCGGTGACTGTCCGGGCGGACCGCGAGACGCTCTGCCGGGCGATTATCAACGTTCTTCACAACGCTATTCAGGCGACGCCCGACGGCGGCCTGGTGACGGTCTCCGTTCATCCCGTCGAAGACGACGGCGAGGGACCGGAGCGCGTCGCGGTCGATATCCACAACACCGGGTCTTATATTCCGCCCGGCGATCGGGAGCAGGTGTTCACGCCCTTCTTCACCACCAAGCCGACGGGCACCGGGCTGGGGTTGCCCATCGCCCATCAGATTGTCTCGGCCCACGGAGGCCGTATTGATATTGCGAGCGAGCCTGAATCGGGGACCCGATTCAGCTTGGTCCTGCCGGTCGCGGCGGCGCCCGCCCCGATGGCCGTTGCCACTCTGGAGGCCGTATGAACGAGAAAGTGCTGATCGTCGATGATGACGAAAACATGCGGTTCTTCCTCCACGAGGCGATGAAGAAGCGCGGTTACGAGGTCGAGGTGGTCGGCGATGCGGAAGCTGCCATCGAGGCCGTCAGGCGGCATCCCTTTGATCTGACGATGATGGATATCCGCCTGCCGGGGATGAGCGGCATCGAGGCCATCCCGCAGATCAAGCAGCACGACCCGCAGGCCACCATCATCGTGATGACCGCTTACGGCTCGAAGCAGCTCGCCCTCGATGCGCTGCGCGCCGGGGCTTATGATTTCTTCACCAAGCCGTTCAAGATGGACGAGATGAACATCGTCATCGGCCGGGCCCTTGAAAAGCGCCGGCTCCAGCGGGAGGTTCGTAAACTCGAAGAGAAAATCCGCCGCCAATATACCTTCGAGAATATCACCGGAACCAGTGACGCGATGCGGCAGGTCTATGAGCTTATTCAGAAGGTGGTGCAGACCGATGTGACCGTGTTGGTCTGCGGCGAGAGCGGCACCGGCAAGGAACTCATCGCCCAAGCGATTCATGAACATTCCGCTCGCAAGAACAACCCCTTTGTCAAGCTCAACTGCGTGGCCATCCCCGAGGGCCTGCTCGAAAGCGAGCTGTTCGGCCACGAGCGCGGCTCTTTTACCGGGGCAGTCCAGCGCAAGGACGGCAAGTTTGAGATGGCCAATTCCGGCACCATCTTTCTCGATGAAATCGGCGACATGAGTTTGGCCACGCAGGCGAAGATTCTGCGG
>CAZBCO010000112.1:0-5857 GCA_964490295.1 uncultured Planctomycetota bacterium | reverse complement strand
GACGAGGGCCGCAGCGTGGCCAAGTTTACGCTGGAACTCCGAACCACGAAGGACAACGATGACACGCTTGTGGGAAGAAAATAAACCGCTGATTCTGGTCGTAGGGGCCGGGCTGCTGCTGTTCTTTGTGCTGCGCCCCACGCTGATCGGCTTCGGGCCGCCGATGGCCCGATGGATGGGCACAGCCTGGAAGGGCCAATACGACACACTGGAACAAAAGCTGGTCACGCTCGATGAGCAATTGCAACCCTTTTATCCTCCGGAGGGCGGGCGCCGGATAAAAGACATCGTCGTCGGCGTCCGAAACAGCAACCTGTACCTCAAGCAAAGCTTCGACCAATATGTCCACGCCCTGGCGTTTGTGCCGTACCGGCCGTTCCGGCCGCCGATGGAGCGGTTGAACAGTGAGTGGGGCCACTATTTCCGCGAGACGCTGACCAACACCAGCGATGCCCTGCTGCGTTACTGTTCGTTCCGTTTTGTCACCATGACCCCCGACCTCGGCTTTACCGAAGTGCGGAAGGGCGGGCCGATCCCAGGGAGCCTGGTGCCCGATATGCTGCGCGACCTGGCTGCTGCCGAGACGTTCGTCAAACGCTGTGCCGACAGCCGCATCAAATCAACACAGATCGTCCAACACCTCCGCCCCGAAGGGGCCGGCACCGCGGGACGCCAAGGCTTCATTCGGGAGCATCCCATGCAGGTCCGCTTGCAGGCGGGCTTCCCGGAGTTGATGCGCCTCTTGCAGAGCCTCAACGGGCACCACGGTATGGTGAAAGACGTACGGATCAACGAGCTGCGCGACACGGTCGAGGAGGTCACGTTGAACCTCGGCAGCTCCCGCGGTGTCCGGCGGGACGATCAGTTCACCCTTTTCAAGCGCTCACCCGACGTCCCCTGCAAGCTCGAATATGCCGGGCGGGTGGTCGTTGCCAACGTCTCCGAGAACGAATCCGTCGCCACGGTAATCGAAGGGTCCATTCCATTCGACGGCGTGGATATAGAGTCCCGCGACCGCCTTCGCATCCAACCGGGCGACCTGGCCGGCACCGGGTTCTTCCGTGTAAAAAGCATCGACATCAAATCGGTGCCCGGCCGCGTGGAATCGGTGGACGACGAGGGCATCCCGACGCAGGTCATTCCTCATATGGTCAATGTCGAGATGCGGATCAGCACGTTCAGCTTCGATCCCGCGACGGAACACTTGACGCCGGAGAACCTGTCGCAGATCAAGGGGCTGAAGTTGCCCAAGACGACGGCGACGCCGACGGCCCCGGCCCAACGCCCCCCATCAGGTGATTCGCCCTCGACCGGCACACCCCATGGCGGCCACATCATCCGGTCGTACTGAGGAGGTTACGATGCCCATCGGACAAGTTCGCCGACTGAACATCGAAAAAACACTCTTCCTTCTGGTCACCGTGCTGGCCCTCTCGTTCGTGTGGCGAGCGGGCTTGGTGGATGCGGGCTTGCGGGGCGTGGGCCTGCCCCCGGCGCGTCCCCCGCTGCCGCCGGTCCCCGGCCTGCCGGAGCGCTCCGGTGTGCGGATCATCGACTCCATCCAGGAGCCGACCACCTCTCTGGATAAAATAGCCGTCCCTGATTTCTGGGCGCCCGGAGTGCGAAACCCGTTTGCCGGAGCGTTTGATTCGCTGCGCGTGGTGGCTGCACGGGTGACCGCCCAGATGACCGTGACGCCCGCGGGGGGAGCGGGCGAGGTCGAGATCGAATACCGTATCCTCCCCCACCCTGTCGCCGAGTTCGAGTTCCTTCTCCCGACCGGAGCACAACTCACCCACGTCTATGGCAGCGGCGTCACCAACCCGACCCAACCCGAAATGCGCGACCTGGGAGCCGACGGGCGGCAATATGTGGTCAAGCTAAGCTCACCGGTGGACCGGCGCTATCTGCTTCGGCTTCGGCTCACCTGGGCCAAGCCCCCGGGCAGGCCGGTGATGAAGGCCCCTGAAATCGTTCTGCCCGATGCCACCCACCAGCGCGGCACCATCATTCTCTCCGCCCAACGGGGGATGCAGGTCCGCGTCCGCGAGGCGGAAGGCGTTTCTGCCCTGGACCTGAACAAGCTGGCCCCAACCCTCAAGCGGCCCGGGGCCTTCGCCGCCTTCAGCTACCGCCGGCCCGGCTACGCCGTCTGGCTCGATGTCTCCGGTAAAGCGGATGTGACGGTCAAGCCACCGCCGGAGGACACCGTGGTCATCAAGCCCAAGCCGCCGATGCCCGCCACCAACCCCAACGTCAAAACCCAAGACCCGACCACTCCGAAGGACCCCACCCCTACCGCCACGACTGCCGAGGTGGACAAGTGGACCCTGCCCGTCGGCTTCTCCGGCACCGTCCAAATCGGCTCCACCCGATATGCCCTGATTAAGGACAAGGACAACAATATCCGCAAAGTCACCAAGGGCGATATCATTCTGGGAATGAAGGTTATCGAAATCAAACCCACGTCCGTGGTCCTCCAGAACAACCGCGGCGAGCGGTTCGAGTTCAAAGACCCCCTGCGCGACAAACATGAGTACTGAGCCGCATCTCGCAACATAAAGGCATTGGCGGGCCGACTTGGATGCGGGTTAACGCCTGTCGCGGTCCTTTCGGGCCGATCCCCTCTTGAACTCTTCCGCCAGTCCGGCTAGACTCCACGTCAGCAAAGCCCGTTGAAGAGGCTCGGTCAGGAGTGAGGGATGCGTCGAAGCAATCAGCCGCAGCGCAAGGCCTGTAGAGCCGCCGAATGGATGCTCTCGGCGGTGGTGATGGGCCTGGCCGGGGCACTGGCCGCCGGGTGCCGAGCCGCTCCGCCGGACGCCTCAACACGGCCCGAGCTGCCCCTGATGTTCGACGAGTCGCACCGGGACGAGCCGCCGGAATCGGAGCTGCCCTTCAACCGAATCCGGGAGCTGGTGCGGTTCACGCTCGACCGGCCGGTCACGCTCAGCCTCCGAGGGGTGTCGCTGGAGGCGGCCGTTCGTGAACTCAGCCGGAAGAGCGGTCTGGGCATCGGCGTCACCCCGGAGGTCATCAAGTCTGCCGAGGGCCGGTTGATCGACCTGGAGGTCAGCGGAATGCGGGCGCGGCACGTCCTCGACTGGATCACACGGCAAATCGGCGCACACTATGCGACGGAGGATACGCAGACGGTGTTCCTCACCTCGGACCGGCTGTGGGCCGGGCAAGACCGCCTGCGACAGAAGCACTACAGCATCGGGACCTTCCTGCGCATTCCCCCCAGCGCCGGACGGTTCACCCACGCCAGGGAAGTCGAGAGCCTGCGGGAATTCCTCGGCCTCTGCCTGCGACACCCGATGACCGGACACGCCGACGCCCGGCTGTTGATCGACGAGACCGGGTCGCGGCTGACCGCCATCCTGCCGCCCCGGGGCCACGCCAAGCTCGAACAGATTCTATACGAACTCAAGCGACCGCGCCGTTATGAACCGACGCCGGAAGCCCTTTTCAACGAGGCCGACCTCGAACGAATGCGGCAGACGGTATCCTGTGATTTCAAGGGCCGGGACCTGCGCGACATCCTCGCCGACCTGGGGCGCCGGGCGAAGGTCAATATCGGCCTCGACTACCGTCGCGTGGGCCAGGCCCGGCGGGTAATCGACCTGCAACTCGGTGAGGTGCCGCTTCGGACGGCGCTCGACGCCCTGGCCCGCGCCGCCGACCTGGGATCGGTCATGCTGGAGCCTGACCGACGCCTCTGGATTCTGGCCAAGGGACAAAACCACACGCTGTTTTGGGCCACCGGCGAATTGCCTTGGGACCGCTCCGTGGTGCGCTCCTATTATATCGGCGAATTGATCCGCGAGTTCGGCATCGACCTGATCCTGCGCGAGCTCCACCGCAGTGTGACGCCCGGCCTGTGGCGCCGCGACCTGCCCGTCGCGCTCGTCCACGAAGCCACCCAGCGGCTGCTGGTCATTCACGAACCGGAGGCCCAAAAGGAAGTCGCCCGCTGCATCCAGCGGCTGCGGCGCATCGGCAAACCCAAAGACTGGCGAGGAAACTGATGGCTGAACGCGACCTGATTCAATGGCTTCGACAGCGCATCACCCCGCCCGCGCACGTCGCGGTGGGGCCGGGCGACGACGCCGCGGTGTTCCATATCGACGGCCAGGCCGTGGTCAGCGCCGATGCGTTTCTGGAGGGCACCCACTTCGCCGCCGATGACGCCCCCCAACACATCGGCCACAAGGTGATGGCGGCAAGCATCAGCGACATCGCCGCGATGGGATGCCACCCGGTCGCCGCTTTTGTCACCGTCGGCTTGGGCCGGACGGCGAAGCCGGGGTACGTCGAGGCCTTTGCCGAGGCCCTGATCCGCACCGGTGAACGCTACGGTGCCCCGCTGATGGGAGGCGACGTGACCTCCTGGGACGCGCCGCTCACGGTCTCTGTCACCGTCATCGGCGAAACGCGCGGCCTGACGCCCGTACTGCGCTCCGGTGCGAAGCCGGGCGATGTATTGTTCGTAACCGGCCGGTTGGGCGGGTCGCTGCTGGGACGGCATCTTGTCGCCGAGCCTCGAATCAAGGCCGGGCTGTTCCTGAATCGCGAGATCGGGGTTTCCGCCATGATCGACCTGAGCGACGGCCTCTCGACCGATCTGGGCCACCTGGCGCGGGAGAGCGGCGTCGGAGCGGTGGTCCGCGAGGCCGCCCTGCCCATCGCCGAAACGGCCCGGCAGGCCGAAACGGCGGACGGTATCCCCGCCCTGTTCCACGCCCTCAATGACGGCGAGGACTTTGAGCTGTTATTCACACTCCCCGCGAACCGCGTCGGGCTGCTTCGCGAGCGCTGGCCGTTTGAGCTTCGTCTCACGGAGATCGGCATCATCGAGGGCGAAGACGTCCGACTGGAACGGGCCGACGGGCAACGTGCCCGGCTGGAACCCGGCGGCTATGAGCACCATTGGAGCCAATCATGACCCCCAAGACCTCACACACTCTGGAAACCACTTCACCGGATGCGACGACCACACTGGGCAACGCCCTGGGTCGCCAACTCGCGGCCGGCCACGTGCTGGCTCTGATTGGCCCGCTGGGTGCGGGCAAGACGCAGTTGACCAAGGGGCTGGCCTGCGGGCTGGAAGCCCCGGAGCGTGTGACCAGCCCGACGTTCAAACTGGTGAACGAATATCACGGACGCATTGTGCTCTACCACCTGGACGCCTATCGCCTGGAAAATCCCACCGACCTGATCGCCCTGGGATGCGACGAGTTCTTCGATGGCGACGGAGCCGCGGTGGTGGAATGGGCCGACCGGGTGGCCGAGGCGCTGCCCGACGACCGACTTGAAATCCGTATCCGCGTCACCGGGACGGCCTCGCGGACGCTGGACTTCACGGCGATGGGGCCGCGCTCCGCGGAGCTTCTCGCCGCCATTCTCTGAAAACACGACACCGAGCTCAGCACCCGAAGCGAAATCCGCTAAAAATTAAAGTTCGACCGGCTTGCAGAGGTGCTTCTTATCGGCGGCGACACGTCCGCACTTCGAGCAGGCGAACTTGGCGTCCTTCACGCGCTTTTTGAAGCCGCTGAAATCCTTCTTGATGTCCGCGGCCTTCCACTTGCACATAGTCTTCGACATAATCGTAACCCCGCCAACCTCCCCGGTTGCCGGCCGTCGGTTCTGTTTCTCGCGGCCTTATTCGACGAACTTATAGCCGCGCCCGTGCGCGGTAAGAATATGCTGAGGGTTCTTGGGATCGTCTTCGAGTTTCTGACGCAGGCGAACAATGTGGTTATCGACGGTCCGCGTGTCGGGCGGATAGTCGTAGCCCCAGACCTCGGTAAGGATGTCCTTGCGGGTCACCGCCTCGCCGCGTCGGAAGATC
>CAZBCO010000111.1:0-8087 GCA_964490295.1 uncultured Planctomycetota bacterium | reverse complement strand
GCCGAAGAAGAAGGCATCGTCTTCGAAATGCTCACCAACCCGACCGCCATCCTGGCCGACGCCGAGCATCGCGTCCGGGCGATGCGCTGCCTTCGCATGCAACTCGGCGAACCCGACGCCAGCGGCCGCCGCCGCCCCGTGCCGATTCCGGATTCCGAGTTTGAAATCGAGACCGACACGGTGGTCATCGCCATCGGGAACCAGGCCAACCCCCTGCTCACCAAGTCCACCCCCGGACTGGAGCTCAACCGATGGGGCAATATTATTGTGGACGAACAGACCGGCGAAACCAGCCGGGAGGGCGTCTATGCCGGCGGCGATATCGTCACCGGAGGCGCCACCGTGATCCTGGCGATGGGAGCCGGCCTGAAGTGCGCCCGGGCAATGCACGACTACATGATGTCCAAGTAACCGCCCGGCGGGCCGGTCACCGATGGGATTTTCAGCAAGACGGCATCGCCGCTCGCGTATCCGGTTATAGACCCTCCTGAACCGCCGCT
Organism: uncultured Planctomycetota bacterium; assembly: GCA_964490295.1. GTDB lineage: Bacteria > Planctomycetota > PUPC01 > PUPC01 > PUPC01 > CAZBCO01. Next base: position 7,587 of record CAZBCO010000111.1, on the reverse strand, counting down.
CCGGTGGTTCAGGAAATTATGCGTAAAGTGCTTGCGGCTTTGGAGAGGGTTGCGCTATAATCCCATAGAGCGCCATCAGAGTGCGGCATGCAGGAAAGGAGGCCCGCCGATGAAGTTGGACACCTTATTGAAGACAACCCTTGCGGTGTTGGTGGTGGGCTTGATGCTCACGGTCGCGTCGTGGGTATCGAGCGAGCTGACAGCGGCTCGAGCACAGGGCGGCGGAGGCGATAATGCCGACGGCTGGATTATGGTGGCCTCGGAGTTGAACCAAAACGATGGCTTTGTCTACATGTTCAACACCCGGCGGGAAGTGTTGCTGATCTATGCCTTTTACAGCCGGACGGCTCAACGTGGCACCTCCCGGTTTACCAATGCCGAATTGGAATTTCTGGCCGGCCGCCTCTGCAAGTGGGACGCCCTTTACACCCAGCTTCAACCCTATCCGCCGCGAGCCGCAACAACCCGAGGCCCGACACACACGCCGAGCCAGATCAAGGACGCGTTTGAGAAACTCAATCAACCCTAGAATGCGAGGGCCTGACCGTGGGTGGTGAACTTCTGAGCTTTGACGAAGCCTTGGCCGAACTCCAGATGGCGACGCACGAGCTGCGCTCGTTGGTCGCACAAGGCGAGGTCCGTGCGTTCCGAGACGAGGACGTCCTCAAGTTTCGCCGCACAGATATTCTCGACTTGAAGAAGAGCCGCGACACCTCACCCGGCGGGCTGGTGATCGAACCCACCGACATCGGTGACGAGATCCTGCCCACCGTCGAAGGACTCGACAACGACACCGAGGAGGTCGCCAAGCCCCCGAAGCACGAGACCGAAGAGACCGAATTGCTGACCGGGATCGGCCGGGACCAGAGCAGCACGGACTTCCTCGGACTGGACGACACGTCCCTCGATTCCGACCTGGGGGCCGATACGGCTCAGACCGTGGTGCCCACCATCGAAATCGCCGATGAAGATATGATCGACGACACCGCCCAGACCGTCATCCCGATGCTTTCCGCCGAGGAGGAGACCGACGAGTTTGCCACCGCGCAAGCTCCCACCGCCCCTTCCCTGTTGGCGGATGATGAGGACGACGCGACGGAGATGGCCACCCAGGAGATCGCCGCCGACGAGGTCGCCCCCACGGCCCATGCCGGCTTTGCAGAAGACACCTCCGAGGCCCCGCTGCGTTTTCAAGATGATGCGGCGACCGCCTCGGCCGGCGACTTGGATTTCGAGGCCGACGACGTCGAAGGCGCCACCGCCGGCCATACCGCCCCGCGCCGCCTGAGTGAGCGCTATGCGGTGGCCGCCGAGACCACCTCGCCCGTCTTCTTCATTCTGGCGTTGCTGACCTTCGCGGTGCTGCTGTTCGCCGTGCCGATCTTCTACCATCTGGCGTCCGGCGACCAGCCCCTGAACTTCGCCCCCTACAAGGGCCTGCTCGAGTTCCTGGGCAAACAAGTGGGACAGCCGCCAGTGTAATTGGCTCCGGTCAACCGGGAATGTTTTTATCCACACCGTTTTTTTGAATTCAGAAAGGCAAAGTTATGTCGCGTTTGTTTTTTGTGGGAGCGTCGTTGTTTGTGGTGTTGGGCGCCGGATGTGTTACCCAGAGCCAACATCGTGCCGCGCTGGCACGTGTCGAAGAGGAATCTCTTTCAGAAATAGAGGGGACACGCAACGAGCTGGAGGTGGTGACCGCCAAACTGGCCCAGGCTGAAAAGCAAGCCGCCACACTCAAAGCTGAAATAAGCTCCGTGCTGAAAGCCAACGAGACGATGAAATCCAAGACGAATCAGTTGACCGCCGAGCTTAGCGATTTGAAGCAGAAATATGCGGGCATCGACGCGGCCCTGCTGGCCGAGCTCAAGGACCTTCCCGGCGTGGCGATGGACAAACAAGGGGCCATCAGCGTGAGCGGTCTGTCCTTCGAGACCGGCGGGGCCAAACTCAAGGGAGACTCCATCGAGATCATCCGCAAGATCGCCGAGGCTCTGACCTCACGCGCGGGAATGATCTATGTGGACGGACACACCGACGCCGTCCCGGTCAAAAATCCGGAGACCGTAAAACTCTATCAGGACAACCTCGGCCTGTCGCTGGCCAGGGCCGCGGCCGTGGCCCGCGTGTTGATCGACTCGAAAATCCCGCCCAAACGCCTGATGGTTCGCGGGTTCGGCAGCGCGCAGCCGGTGGCCCCGAACGACACCGCCGCGAACCGAGCGAAGAACCGACGCGTGGAAATTCGCCTGATCCCGTCGCAAGACGAATAAACACCCCCTTTGCAGAGTCGGCCGATGTCCGATGCGCCCGCCCCGCCCTCCGAACCGGCTTCCGCTCCCAAATGGCGCGCCCCGCTGCTGTTGGGGGTGCTCTGCGCGATCGCGTTGACCTGGGCGTGGGTCAGCTCCCAAGCCAAAGACCCCAAGCGAGAGGCCTCGGACTGTTATGAGCTGATGTTCGCCGGGCAGACGCAGCAGGCCATGCACGCCTTTGAGCGATTCCGACAAGTCAGCGACCTGCCCGTGCCGGAGGATGCCGAAGACGAGGTCTTCCTGCTTGAGGGACAGCCCAACTATCCGATACCTCATAAAACCCTCAACGCCTACCTGATGGAACGCATCTTCTTCTACTCCCAGGTGTCGCGGCAGGCGCTGAAGCATGCCGGAACCCAGGGCGCGGCGGCCATCGCAGCACTGGAATACGTCCGCGAGAATATCCAGCCGGGCACACGCCCGGAGAGTGACGGCCTGGTCGTCACCTCGATGCACGTGCTCTACCGGGGGTACGGCAACTCCGTCGAGATGGCCTGGGTGATGGCCGAGATTCTACGCTTTCGAGGGCTGCACGCCTGCCTGGTCCTGCTTAAGCCGAAGACAGAGGAGGCGGGCGATGCCTATGCCCTGGTCGGCGTACTGATCGGGCGCGAGCTTTACCTCTTCGACCCCTATCGGGCGGTCGCGGTGTGCCGGGCGAGCGACGGACGGATCGCCGATCTGAAAACCCTGACCAGCGGGGCGGACACCCTGGCTCCCGAATTCGGCGGGCCGGAGCGGGTGGAGAGCTTGAAAGAAGCCGCCTACCTGGTGCCCAGCAGCCCCAGCTTCATCCTGCCCGACAGCTACCGCCTGGCGAACATCCTGCGGCAACACGAGCGTCGCGAAACCCCCTACCGCTCGTTCCGGGCAGACCTCCGCAACATCGCGGCGGCGGTCTTCGGCGAAGGCAGCCGCGTCCGCACCGCGGGGTCGGTGCGTTTTTCGGTAGAGGGCCGGGACGAGAACGTGCTGCTGTGGGATATCCCCTTCAAAATCGACCAATTGATTCACCAGCCGGAATACTTTGAGAAGATCGCCAAGGCCCATACCCGTGTGCAGCAGTATTGGATCGCACGGCAGGCCCACCTCTTCGGCGAGCCGAAAATCGCTCTGGAACTGTTCCAACACCATCAAGAGGAGGCACCGGACGACGCGGGCGTCACCGAAGACATCGCCTTCTTCTCCGCTCTGGCCGCCACCAAGGGGGAGGACGCCCCGGCGAAAAAGCTGGCCGAGTATCTGGCCGCTTACCCCGACGGCCAATGGCAGCCGCTGGCAACGCTGCGGCTGGCAGAAGTCGAATTGGCCGGCGGCAACCTTGACGCGGCCAAGGATCTCCTTGCGGAACTTGGCCCGGCCTACGCCCTACGGGCGCGGCTGATGCAGACAAAACCGGAAGCTTCCCCCAGCCTCGTCACCTGGCAATATCCCGACAAGGCGACACCGCCCCCTGCCCCCTCGCAGCCCGATACCCCGTAACCGCTATCGCCCTGTGGCATCGACGCCCGCCAGCAAACACTCCGCCGCTTCAATCACCTGATCCGGCGTTATCTGCTTCATACAGCGGTGGTCGAGGCGGCACAGCTTCTGCTGGCACGGCCCGCAATCGACCTCCGCCTGCAACAGAAGGGTTCTTTCCATATTCACGTCGATATACCGGCGGTTGGTGGGGCCGAGAATGACGACGTTGGGAACGTCGTAAGCCACGGCATAGTGGCGCGGGCCGGTATCGTTGGCGACCACCAGAGCACAACGACGGATGACGGCCTTGAGCGTCTTGAGGTCAATCCTTCCAGGCTCCGCGAGCAGAATGCCCCGGCGTGATGCCTGGGCCACCTGCTGCCCGATGGCCTCCTCGCCCGGCCCGACCTGGGCGAGCACCTTGACGCCGTGCCGCTCAATCAGCGCGTCGCCCACCTCGGCAAACCGCTCCGCCCCCCACAGTTTCGACGGCCCGAACGATGCCCCCGGGATCAACACCACCAACCGGTCACCCTTCGAAACTCCCAGCCCGTCAAGCACCGCGTCCGCGCGGGCCTCGTCGCGTTCCGAAGCGAACAGTTCCTCTTTCAGCGACAGGTCGGAGCATCCGACGCGGCGGCAGAGGGCCAGATAGCGCTCCACCATGTTGATGGGGACGATACGGCCGTTCTCGCGGGGCTGGGGCAGGACGTCGGTCAACAGGAAGGATCGCCACTGTGCGGCATACCCGACGCGGCGTCGAGCCCGCGCCCGCCATGCCAACCTCGCCGCCCGGAAGGAGTTGGGCAGGATGACGGCCAGGTCGAACCGCTCGGCCCGGAGCAGCCGCACCAGCTCGGCCACGCTCGATGTCTCCGGGCCGCGGCCGCGTTTATCGGCGGCCACGATGCGGTTTAAATGCGGGCTGTGCTCCAGCACGTCGGCACCGGTCGGGCGGGCCAGCGCCGTCATATCGGCCTCCGGAAACTGCCGACGCAACGCTCGGATGGCGGGCGTGGCCATCACCACGTCGCCCACCCACGACGGGGCGATGATGAGAATACGTTCGGGCGTGGCCGTTGGGTTCATCCGGTGCCTCGTATTGGGCTTCAGGGCGAGCGGTTCGGAGGAGGAGGCAGAGGGGGGACGCCGGCGGGCGGCTGCCCTTTCCGCTTTTTCTCCAACGCCCGAATCAGGGCCTGATAGCCCGGATGCTCGCGGATATTGTCGAGGTCGGGGTCCTTCAGCATCCAGTCGAGCTCCTCGTAGCCGAACTCAATGGACTTGGCCAGAGCCGCGACAGCCTCGTCGCCCTGCTTGAGCCGCGAATAAGCGCAGGCGAGATTGTACCAGGCGATCATGTGCTTGGGGGCCGCGTCGAGGGCTCGCTTGTACTCGGTCACCGCCCGCTCGTACTTGCCCTCTTCCAGAAAGCCGTTGCCGATTTGAACGCGGAGGTCCGCACTCTCGGCGGGCAGGCCGAGAAACTTGGCGCCGGATCGTTCGATGGCCGACAGGCCTTCGGGTCCCATCCGCAGCAGGCCCATGGTGGCAGCCCGCTTGACCGCGACGCTGGGGTCGTCGGTCAGCAAGACAACCAGCGCGGGCATGGCCAGCCGGTCGCCGACCGCGGCGATGTCCATCGTCAGCCGCTCGCGGTCGGTCCAGGCCTTGGCCTCATAGCGATGAAAAGCGTCGCCGATCTCCCGCCGCAGGGCCGGGGTCACGCCGTAGCGGATCATCCGAGCCGCCTCGCTTGCCCGCCAGGCAACTTCCGGGTCGTCGGATTCGGCGGCCTGCTCAAGGGCCGGCAAGGCCGCCTTGCCGAGGCCCACCAAGTCGGCCGTCGCCGCTTCGCGTTCCTTGAACGAGCGAGCTCCAAGCCGCTTGACCATATCGCCCACCGGCTCGGCCGCGCCCGCCCAAGTGGCCAGGGCCAGAAAACAGGCTATCCAGGAAAACCACGCGGCTCTCATTGCTTCTCCGACAGCGCCTTGAGATAGAGGTAGAGCAATTGCCGATACTTGAGCGGCAGTTTCTCGTTGAAAAGCTGCTGCACTTCCTCGCGTGGGGCGTCTTGGAACTTGCCCCACATCTCCTTGACATCCGGCTCGTCGCGGCCCAGCCGAGGCGTCACCGAGCGACGGACATCTTGCTCGTCCTGCATCCCGCTGCTGCCCGACTCGCTGGAGTTCTGAGGCTGCCCCGGCTTGGGTTCGTCCTGTTGCTCCGAGGGCTTGGGGGCCTGCTGCGATGACGAGCAGGATGATGATTGCTGAGCCATCTCAATCAGACGGTCCAACTGCTCCAGGATTTTCTTCTGTTCCTCCTGGGTGGCCTTGCCGGTGTCGATTTTCTCCAGCAGCTTGGCCGCCTGGGTCATCATCTCCGAGATTTTACGAACGGGATTCTCCACCTCGGCCTTGTCTTCGGCCGGTTTTTTATCGGGCGGTGCCTTCGCGGAGCACGGAGCGGCCAGGGCGACCGTCAGGGCAAGGATCATAAGGATTGGCTTCATGCTTAAGGCTCCTGTTGCTGCTGTCGCATGTTTTCTTCGACCTCGCGTTCGAGCGCCTCGGCAAGGTCCAGGGTCAAGGTGGACAACTCCGCCTGCTCTCCGGCCAGCCGCTCCACCCGTCGCTTCTGGAGCGCGTTCAGCTTCCCGTCGGGCCGCAGTTGCCGTCGCAAGTCCAGGCGCTTGGTATCGTTATGGATTTCAAGCTCGCGCGCTTTGAGCAGCTTGAGCTGGGCCGAAGGCGGCACCAGCATCGGCTTGCCGCCGCCACCACCACCGCCCCCACCGCCATCGCCGCCCTCACGCATACGCGACTGCTCGCGCTTCAGGGCGTCAATCAGCATGCGTAACGTATCGGCGATATCTCGCTCGACGTCCTGGGTATAAGAGTCGGTCTGGAAGGCCAGCAGACGCTCCTTGACTTCATTCATGTCCTTCTTAAGGCGTGCGAGGCCCCAGGCAAAGACGGGGGCGTTTTCGCCTTCGACCTTCCGGCCCAGCTCGTCCGCCTGGGTTGCCAACTTGCTTTCATCCGTCGCCAGGTGGCCCAGACGAATGCGATGCTCTCGCACCGGCTCGGCGAGCTTGGCCTCGGCGGTCGCATCATCAATGCGTCGCGTCTCGTCGTTGATCTTGAGTTGGGCGTCGAGCATCGGTTGAAGCTCGGCGATTAAATCCAGCAGCTTCTGTTCCTTCTGCTTCTCCTCAAGTTTATCGCGAAGCTTTTCGAGCTTCCGCTTGGCCTCGGCCAATTCATCGCGCGCTTTACCGGTCTGCTGCTCCCCCTGAACGGTATCGTTCTTATCGAGGCTTGACTGCGCCCCCTTCATCGATTCGCCCGCCTCGCCAACCTGCTTGCCCGCCTGCCCCAGGCCGTCGGACGCCTCCTTCGAGGTGTTCTCGTTCTCTTTGGCGAGCCGGTCGATCTTCTCCCCCACGCGCCGGGCATCGCGTTCGGTTTCCCCCTGTTTGAGGGCGGTCTCGCGCGCATCGGCCCGTCGCTTCTTTTCGATTTTGTCCAGGGCCTCGGCCAGTTTCCGGTCAGCCTCGGCCAGTTTGTCGCTGGCCTCGCCGCCGCTTTTGCCGGCCTGTTGGGGATTGCCGGCCCCGCGTTGCTTCGCCGCCTCCGCCATCGCCTTCCCGGCCTGCTCGACGGCCTGGCCGGCCTGCTGAATATCCGAGGCCTGCGGTGCGCGGCGGGCCTGAGCGCTCTGGGCCTCTTGTCCGAGCTTATCCGCCAGGTCGCCGGCCTGAGCACCGAGCTTGGCCTGCTGCTCTTCCGACGCCGCCGGT
>CAZBCO010000110.1:0-2997 GCA_964490295.1 uncultured Planctomycetota bacterium | reverse complement strand
GCCGATGTGGTGTTCTTTCCGGAAACCTTCGAGGCCCTCTCGGCCCTGCAGAAGCAATACCGCCTTTTTATTGTGACGAACCAGTCGGGTGTGGCCAAGGGCGACCTCGATATGGACTCGGTGCAGCGTGTCAATCAACACATTGCGGATGTTCTCAGGGAAAAGGGAATTGAGATTACAGATACCTATGTCTGCCCTCACCAGCGCGAGGACCACTGTGTATGCATAAAGCCCAACTCCTTTTTCCTTGAAAAAGCCGCCACCTACTATGGGATCGACCTGCGACGCTCGTTCAGCGTCGGCGACCATCCCTGCGATGCCCAGTTGGCCGCCAAGGTGGGAGGTAAGGGAATCTACATTCTGACCGGGCATGGCCATAAACATCGGCATGAACTCCCCCCCGCTGTGACGGTATTGCCGAATATCAAAGCCGCCGCCGATTGGATCCTGAGCCGGGGGCACGCCCAGGATATGAAACAGCAGGCCGCCGGCATCTGCCAGGCCGCCGAAGTCATCCGCCGGGGCGGGCTGGTCGCTTTCCCCACGGAGACGGTATATGGCTTGGGTGCCAACGCCCTGAATATCGAGGCCGTCGCCCGCATTTATGAAGTGAAACGGCGTCCACATTTCGACCCCCTGATTGTCCATATCGCCTCGTGCGAGCAGGCGGAGGAACTCGTGGCGGAGTTCCCACAAGAGGCTCGGCGGCTGACGGATTTTTTCTGGCCCGGCCCCTTGACCGTCATTCTGTCCAAATCAAAATCAGTTCCGGATATCGTGACGTCCGGTTTGCCGACGGTAGCAATTCGCATGCCCGCCCATCCGGTGGCACAAGATTTGATCCAGGAGGCGAAATGCCCCGTCGCCGCCCCCAGCGCCAATCTGTTTGGAACGATCAGCCCAACCTGTGCTGAGCATGTCCGCCGACAGTTTGGCCGGGCCATTGATTTTATTCTGGATGGCGGCCCCTGTTCGGTGGGGGTGGAGTCCACGATTGTCTCCTTGGCCGGCCCTCGTCCTGTGGTACTACGACCGGGAGGCATTACCGTCGAACAGATTGAATCCGTTATCGGACGCGTGGAGGTGGCCCATCCCTCGGACCATCGGCCACTATCGCCCGGAAGGCTGGAACGGCATTATGCCCCCAGCACCCCGCTGCGACTGGTAGATGCTATAGCCCGCCCCCCTCAGGGCATTCGGGCCGGGTTGCTGAGCCTTGGCCCGACTGCTCAAGAAGGCTTTGCGGCTATCGAGGTTCTTTCCCCAACCGGCAGCCTGCCGGAAGCGGCCGCCAACTTGTTTGCGGCCATGCGGCGGCTGGATGAAGCCGGCCTGGATCTAATCCTTGCCACGGATGTTCCCCAGCAAGGGGTGGGCCGCGCGATCAACGATCGGCTCCATCGCGCCGCTCAGAAGCCGACCGCAAACGGAGCAGTCCCGGCAGAGGACGCCCTCTGCCCTTCTTCAACGGGTATGTGAAATTTTCAGGAGTAAGTAAAACACGTAAAAAGCATACGGTACTGTTGGCCTCTCTTGTGATTCGCCCCTGCTCAGGAGGAGTTTATGTGTGGAAAACTTTGTCGGCGGTTAGCAAAGCCAAGTCGGCCACCACCCGATCGTTTTCTGCCGGGGGCGATCACCGTGTCGCCGAGCCGTTGAACCGGCGAATGTTGTAAGTAGTTAATTCGAAGGATATTAGAAAGGAACAAATCTCATGGAAAAGAATTGTCTGGTTTCAATCGTAATGGGCAGCAAGTCGGACCTGGAGGTCATGCAGGAGGCTGAAAAGGTATTGCGAGAATTTGGCGTTCCCTGCGAACTCCGGGTTATCTCCGCCCACCGGACGCCGGCCAGGGCCCACGAGTTTGCCACCGCGGCAAAGCAGCAGGGTCGAAAGCTAATCATCGCCGGGGCCGGCAAGGCCGCTCATCTGGCGGGGGTTCTGGCGTCTCTCACAACACTGCCGATCCTTGGCGTTCCCATGACGACCTCTGACCTTGGGGGCTTGGATTCGCTGCTTTCGACCGTACAGATGCCCGGCGGTATTCCCGTGGCGACAACGGCCATCGGCAAAGCCGGAGCAAAAAATGCCGGATTGCTGGCGGTGGCCATCCTTGCCTTGGCGGACCCCAAACTGGACGAAATGCTGCAAGCTTACCGGGAAAAGATGCGGGCCGAAGTCGAACAGGATGATGAGCAAGTCAAGACAGCAAGCGGCGCATAGGCAAAGGCCGCGTAGGGCTTGAAAACCCGGACGTGTCCCAAACACCCGTCCCTCCCGAAAACTCCATCCGCCGGTAGGAATCCGTGCGCCGCGCAGTCTGAGAAGCGCCGACGGGTGAAAACCGAACGAATGGGCACCCTTGGGCAAAAGGGCCTCTGCGGTTTGCAGACGTTGGCCGACAGCTGCGCCATGACGCATGCGCACCGGCGACGTTGGAGCAAACCGCTGACCGAGCTAACTTGTGCTTTCACGCCGCCCGCGTGTACCGATGGTGCAAGCCGCTGGGAATAGAAACGGCGACGACCCTGCTCTTCGATGACGGCTTGGCCTTCCGTGGGATGCCGAAACAGTACGACAAGCGTACCCGCTGAGTCCAGCCAAAAAGAACTTTTTTCCGCTTGCGCTTCGGCCGGGGGTAGACTATGCTTTGTTCTGATGGAGTTGGCTGGGGCCAACTCCTACACGGTTCCGTATGCGGCGGGCGGAAACCTGAGCAACGAGTCGCCGTGAACGGCTACTCCATCCGTTCCATAGGGATAACAGTAAAAGGGGCCCTTGTCATGAAAACGCTGCGCTACGTGATACCCGTACTGATCCTGTCTCTTTGCGGCGCGGCGCGTGGCGAGGCGGGGGAGCGGATAATTATCAATGAAGATGCCGCCGCCTGGGAAATTGCGACGTATTGCGGCAAGCGCGGCGTGTGGGGCTTCATCCCCGGCAACAAATTCCGCACGGCGCTGAGCGGGGTGCTCGCCATGGACAGTCGCGGGAAC
>CAZBCO010000109.1:0-2502 GCA_964490295.1 uncultured Planctomycetota bacterium | reverse complement strand
TCGCATCCTTCCTCACGAACGCGCGCTCGCCCGGCATCGCACTGGGCCGCGGTCGGCTCGCTGCCGATCTCCTCAAACAGCCGCACATCAACACCTGCCTCATCAAGCAGCGAGCAGGCCCGGTCCGTCACGCCTGCCCGCCGCATCGCCGAGCAGCCGGTGACCAACAAGGCGCGTCGACCCAGCCCCTTGGCCAGCTCGCCCAGTTGACTGAAGCCTCCCGACCCGCTGACCAGATGGTTGACCGTCTTAAACGTCGCCATAGTTCGCCTCCCGGATTGTGCGTTTGAAGAAAAACCGCTGGGCTTGGACGCTCACCCCTGTTCATTCGTCAATCTGCAATCGATTCATCTCGCTTTCCAGCCCCAGCGCGCACACCAACGCGCGGGCCTTGTCCAGTGTCTCCTGGTACTCGGCTTCGGGCACGGAGTCGGCCACGATGCCGCCGCCGACTTGGATACTGGCTCGCCCCTGCGACAGGATCATCGTGCGGATAGCGATGTTCAGGTCGGCGGTGCCGTCGCACCCGATGTAGCCGAGGTTGCCGGTGTAGACCGCCCGCTTGGTGGGTTCGAGTTCGTCGATGATCTCCATCGCCCGGATTTTGGGGGCGCCGGTAATCGAGCCACCGGGGAACGAGGCTTTGACCAAGTCGATAACATCATGCCGACGGTGCAGCTCGCCCTCAACCGTGGCGACCAGATGATAGACCGTGGGATATGCTTCGAGCACAATCGGCTCGGTAACCCGGACACTGCCGTAGGAGCAGACGCGGCCGAGGTCGTTGCGCTCCAGGTCCACAATCATCGTCAGCTCGGCGCGATCCTTCGCGCTGGCGAGCAGCTCCTCGCGCATCGCCCGATTGAACGCCTCGTCGCCGTCCCGACGCGGGCGGGTACCCTTGATGGGGCGAGTCTCGACGTGGCGTCCGACAACCTTGAGGTAGCGTTCGGGCGACGAGCTGAGCACCGCGGAGCCGTCGTCCAGCGGTAGATAGGCGGCAAAGGGGGCGGGATTCACCCGGCGGAGCGCGGCGTAGAGGTCGAGCGGCGTCGCCTCGGTGCGGGCCTCGAACCGCTGCGAGAGGTTGGCCTGAAAGATGTCGCCCGCCCGGATATAGTCGATCACCCGGCGGAGCGCGGCCAGATAGGCCTCGCGGGTGAAGTTGGACCGCAAGCCCTCGGCTCGGACCGGCTGAAAATCCGGCAGCTCCTGCGGGCGGGTGATGGCCTCGACCAGCCGTTCGCGCCGCTCGGCCTGCCCCGGAGCACCCATCGCCACGCCGGCCACATACCAACAGCGGGCCTGATGGTCGAACCCGGCGACGGTGTCGTAAAACGCGAAGTGCATCTCCGGAATGGGGAGGTCGGCGGTGGTGGTGTCCGGCAGGCGCTCGATGAATCGGGCGAGGTCATAGCCGAAGTAGCCGACCGCTCCACCGATGAAGGGCATCGGCGAATCGGCGACCGGAACGCGGTATTGCTTGAGCAGGCGCTTCAGCACGGCAAACGGGTTGCGCCCCGCTTTCCGCCCGTTGACCAACACGGTGCGGCCCGTCGATTCGACCACCAGGAAGGGATCGCACCCGACGAACGAGAACCGCCCCAGCCGCTCCACCCCCATCCCGCTGTCGAGAAAAAACGGCAGCCGTTCGCCTGCCAGGGAGCAGAGGACGTGAAAAGGGTCGGTCGGGTGATTAACCAACCACGGATGGACACGGATGGGCACGGATGTTGTCTTAATAGACAAGCCTGATCCAATCGAATTTGGGTTTGCCGAAGTTGGCCAGAATGCCCACGCGCTTTCCGGTGGCTTTGAGATAGTTCAGCACCTGAGCCTTGTGCTCCGGCAGCAAGACCTTCACCGCCTTGAGTTCAATGATGACCGCGTCATCCACAACGATGTCCGCAATGAAGGAACCCACGCTGTGCCCTCGAAAGTTCACGCTGAGGGGCACCTGATGCTGCACCTTCAGACCGCGCTCTTCAAGCGCAATCACGAGAGCCTTCTCGTACACGCTCTCGAGGAACCCACAGCCCAACTCGTTAGACACGTCCATGCACGCGCCGATGATCTCGCGGGTCCGTTCTTCTAGAATCAAGCCCATCCGTGCTTATCCGTGTCCATCCGTGGTAATGCTCATTTCGTTCCCGCCTTGATGAACTCGTCGGCGGCCCAGGCCTGCCATTCGGGCGGGGCGCCGATGGAGGCGTTGTCGTTGTAATAGTCGGCGATGAACCCGCCGCGTCCGCCACACCACAGGCGGTCCACCAGCGTGCGCGCCCAGCCGCGAATCGCCGCCTCGTCGCCGGTCTGCAACACGGCCTGAATATCCACCGGACTCATATAGGTCACCTGGCCCGCATACTGGGCGAGGTTGTCGATCCCGTGAACTTGCTGCTGGTCGAATAACAGGGCGTCGATACCCACCTCGATCAGGTCGGGGATGATCGCGGTGATGCGGCCGCAGGAGTGCATGAAGATTTTAAGACCGTGTTGCTT
>CAZBCO010000108.1:0-11968 GCA_964490295.1 uncultured Planctomycetota bacterium | reverse complement strand
GCCGAGCTGATGCCCTTCGATATCGAGCTGATCGAACAGCCTTGCGCACGGGATGACCTGGACGGTCTGCGACGGGCGCGCGACGCGTCGCCGGTGCCGATTATCGCCGATGAGAGCTGCCACACCGCCGAGGACGTTGACCGGCTCGCGGACGTGGTGGACGGCGTGAACATCAAGCTGACCAAGTCGGGCGGCCTGGGCGAGGCGAGGCGGATTGTCGAACGCGCCCGCCACCATCAGATGTTGCTGATGCTTGGCTGCATGACCTCCAGCTCGCTGGCCATCACCACCGCTGGCCATGCCTGCGGCTGGATGGACTTCGTGGACCTGGATGGCAACCTGCTGCTGGCCGGCGACCCTTTCGCCGGTGCGGTCGTCGAGGACGGGGTGCTGCAACTCCCCGACACGCCAGGCCTGGGCGTCGAGCCGAGGCCGGGTCAACACAACGAAACTACCTTGGGGGATCTGCGATGATGCATGCGGTCACAGTCAACGGGCCGGGCAGGGTGCAGGTGGTCGAGATGCCGCGCCCCGTGCCGGCGGACGGGCAGATTCTGGTCAAGGTCGGGGCCTGCGGTGTCTGCGGCACCGACGTTCACATTGTCCGGGGCGAATATCTGGGCGACTATCCGGTGATCCCCGGCCACGAGTTTGCGGGCGAGGTGGTCGAGGTCGGCCCCGGCGTAACGGCCTTCAAGCGTCACGACCGCGTGGCGGTCGAGCCGAACCTGAGCTGCGGCCATTGCCGCTTCTGTCGGCTCAACGAGCAGAACTTCTGCGAGCACTGGCAGGCCATCGGCGTGACGTTGCCCGGAGCGATGGCCGAGTACGTTGTCGTACCCGCCCACGCGGCGTTCGACATCGGCTCAATGCCCGATGATGCGGCGGCGTTTATGGAGCCGCTTTCCTGCGTGCTGCACGGGATGCAGAAGCTGGATGTGCGCTACGGCGAGACCGTGTTGATAATCGGCGCCGGGCCGATCGGGATGCTCTTGATGCAGGTGGCCATTGGGTGTGGCGCGGCGCGGGTGGTGGTGGCCGACCGCGTGGCCTCGCGGCTGGAATTGGCCGGCGGGCTGGGCGCGAGCGAGGTGGTGAACACCGCCGACGGATTCGACGAGCTGGCCGACCGAGCGCCCGGCGGTTATGACGCGGTCGTTGACGCGACCGGGGTACCCGCCGTGATGGAGCAGACCCTGCGGCTGGCCCGACGCGGCGGGCGGGTGCTGTGGTTCGGCGTCGCCCCGAACGACGCCGCGATATCGCTTCAGCCCTTCGAGGTGTTCCGCAAGGGACTGAGCATCCTCTCCAGCTATACCTCGCTGCGCAACTCGCGCGCCGCCCTGGAGCTGATACACACCGGACGTGTGACCGTCAGCCCGCTCGTCTCGCATCGCCTCCCGCTTCCAGGCTTCGAGCAGGCCGTCGAACTGTTATCCAACCCCGACACCGCGATGAAAATCCAGATTGTGCCGGGTGGTTGACCCAAGGAATGGATTAAAAGGAAACCGCTTGATGGACAGAAGCAATGACCTATGTATTGGCGTGATTGGGGCAGGGGGGCGCGGGGCGTTGGCTTGGAATGCACATCGGCCCGGCCATGGCTCGCGGCTGGTAGTGGGCTGCGACACGGATGAGGTGTCGGCCAGCCGAGCGGTCGAACGCTTCCGTGAACGGTTCGGTGAAGACCTGCCCATTGTGCGGGATTATCGGGAGGTGCTGGACCGCGAGGATATCGATGCGGTGTTCGTGACCACGCCGGACTTTCTGCACGAGGAGCATGCCATGGCCGCTCTGGAAGCGGGCAAGCATGTCTACCTGGAGAAGCCGATGGCCATCACCGTCGCGGGGTGCGACCGGATTCTGGCGACGGCGATGCGGACGAAGAAGAAGCTCTACCTGGGCCATAACATGCGCCATTTTCCGGTGATGCGGAAGATGAAGGAGCTGATCGACAGCGGGCGTATCGGCGAGCCTAAGGCGGGCTGGTGTCGCCATTTCGTCGGCTACGGCTGCGATGCTTATTTCAAGGACTGGCACTCGGAGCGCTCGAAATCGACCGGCCTGCTGCTGCAGAAGGGCGCTCACGATATCGATATCCTGCACTGGCTGCTGGGGGCGTACACCGAGCGGGTCAACGCGATGGGGGCGCTGACGTTGTACGACCGGATTACCGACCGTCGCGGGCCGGACGAGCGGCCGGATGCGTCGTGGCACGAGGAGAACTGGCCGCCGCTCTCGCAGAAGAAGCTCAGCCCGGTCATCGACGTCGAAGACCTGAGCATGATGTTGATGCAACTGGAGCACGGGCGGTTCGCGTCCTATCAGCAATGCCACTACACTCCCGACGGCTGGCGTAATTATACCATCATCGGCACCGAGGGGCGGATCGAGAATTTTGGCACCGTTCCGGGCGAGCACACGGTGGTGCGCCTCTGGAACCGACGCACGGGTTTCAAACCCGACGCTGATGAGGCTTATCCCTTCCCCGAAAATACGAGCGGCGGGCACGGCGGTTCCGACCCTCGGATTGTGGCGGAGTTTGTGCGTTACGTGCGCGACGGGGGCAAGGTCGCCACGTCGCCGGTCGCCGCGCGCTACAGTGTCGCGGCGGGCTGTATGGCCACGGAATCCTTACGCCAGGGCGGCGCACCGAGGGACGTGCCCAAGGTGCCGGACGAGATCGCGGCTTACTTCAATGCGGATCTGGAGACCGATCTCAAGGCGTAGACACGACCGCCTCTGTTCGGAGCAATGGTCGCCGAGCGGGGCAGTAATATCCGGGGTCAATCGGACGCGGGCTGAGCATCGCCGGGTTGGCTTGGCTGCCGGGCATGACGCACCGCCCTGGGCTGATAGGCGAGCAGGAATTTGGCCTTGCGGTTGTCGTCGCGGAAGCCCTTGTTACCGGGCAGGCTGCCCGATTTCCTGCGGGCTTCGTTCAACGCATCCCGATTGCTCCAACCCTGATATTCCATCCGGTAGATGGCAGTGAATACCCCTGTGCGGCCACACCCGTGACTGCAATGAATCAGCACCGGGTGGTATGCGGGGTCATCCATAATCTCCAGGAAACGTTCGACGACGTCGGCACTGGGGACTTGGTGCGTGGGAGTGTGAAAGTGGGTTACGCCAATGCTTGTGAGGGCCTTGGCCTCGTCAATGGAATGGGTTTCGACGGAGTCTGGCCTCGGAAATCCATCACCGTTCGGATGCCGAATCGTTGACAGATGATGCACAGCAAGCGGGGCGTGCCGGCTCCGGAGCGGTACAGGACGCCTGGGATGATCTCGTGGAAATTGCAGCGGACGCGGGCGATGAACCACACCAGGCGGTTGCCGAGGGCCTTGAGAAACGAGGGGCGCTTGGTATGGGGTTCAGAAGCCATCCGGCAAGGCTCAGTAGTCCAGATCGGTGGCATCGACCGCGTGTTTTTCGATAAACTCACGGCGCGGTTCGACCTTGTCGCCCATCAGCAGGGTGAAGAGTCGGTCGGCTTCCACCAGGTCTTCAATGGCCACGCGAAGCAGGCCGCGCGTGACGGGGTTCATCGCCGTCTCGCCAAGCTGGTCGGCGTTCATCTCGCCCAAGCCCTTATACCGCTGGATTTCCATGCCCTTTTCGGCGACCTGCCACACGGCCCCGGGAAGCTCTGAGAGGGACCAGATGCCAAAGGCATCGCCGTTGGACCGCACGGTCAGCACCGGCTCTTCGTCTTCTGCGATCTCTTCGGGAGGGAAGTAGTCTTCGATCTCGAAATGAGCCTTTTGGATTTTCTCGATGCTGCGCTTCAAATTGGCGATTTCATGCAGCTCGACGATATCGACGTGGTCAATCGCTTCGTCCTCCGCGTCGTCGTCGGCTTCCTCGCTCTGGGCTTCGGGGAGCTCGTTTCCTGCGTTGGCCTGCTGGATCAGGGCGTCCACTTCCTTTTGGGAGTAAGCCAGATGGGTGCGTCCGTCGATGGTTATCCGGGCGATGGGCAAGACCTTGCGTTCGATCCAGTTCTCGATGATCTGGCTCAGATCGACGCCGTGCCGATGCAGTACGCGGGCCTGATTTTCCATGTTCATCAATTCTTCGACCAGCTCGCGCAGCTTGGCTCCGGACAGTTCGGCCTGGCCGTCCCGGCGGGTGAGGGTGGTGCCCTCGGTGCCTTCCTTGAGCATCGCCTGGGCGAAATCAATCTCGTTCAGGTAGTAGGTGATCTTGGAGCGGCGCTTCACCCCGTAGAGCGGGGGCTGGGCGATGTAGATGTGACCGCTTTCGATCAGCTCGCGCATGTGGCGGAAGAAGAAGGTCAGCAGCAAGGTGCGGATGTGCAGGCCGTCGACGTCGGCATCGGTCATGATGATGATCTTCCCGTAGCGGGATTTCGACGGGTCGAAGTCGTCCTTGCCGATGCCGGTGCCCAGGGCACTGATCAGCGAGCTGATTTCATCGAAGTTCAGCATCTTGTCGATGCGGGCCTTTTCCACGTTCAGAATCTTGCCTTGCAACGGGAGGATGGCTTGGAACGTGCTGTCCCGACATTGCTTGGCGTTGCCGCCAGCCGATTGGCCCTCGACGATGAACAGCTCGCTGTTCTCCGCGTCGCGCGACGAGCAGTCGGAGAGCTTGAGCGGCAGGTTGCCGGAGCTGAGCACGCCTTTGCGGCGGGTCAGATCGCGCGCTTTTCGGGCCGCCTCGCGGGCCTGGAAGGCTTGAACCGCCTTGTTGCAGATCGACTTGGCGATCTTCGGGTTCTCTTCGAGGAACGCGGAGAGGCGCTCGTTGACGCAGGATTCGACGATGCCCTCGACGGTGGGGTTGTTCAACTTGTTCTTGGACTGGGCCTCAAACTGCGGGTCGGGCAGCATCACGCTGAGCACGGCGGTCAGCCCCTCGCGGATGTCGTCCCCGGAGGGGGCCTTGCCCTCTTTGAGCAGGTTCTGGCTGCGGGCGTAGTTGTTGAAGGTTCGGGTCAGCGCCGATTTCAACCCGCTGAGATGCGTTCCGCCGTCGTGGGTGTGGATGTTGTTGGCGAAAGAGGAGATCACCTCGGTGTAGGAATCGGTGAACTGCATCGCAAGCTCAATGCCGATATCACCCTCTTCGGACTTGAAATGGATCACTTCTTTGTGAAGCGTGTTCTTGGTCTCGTTGAGATGCTTGACGAACTCGGCGAGGCCGCCGGCATAGCTGAACACTTCCTCTTCGCCTTCGCGTTCCTCGCGGCTGAGCCGGATGGTCAGGCCGCTGTTCAGGAAGGCCAACTCCCGCAGGCGGGTGGCGATGGTTTCGTAGTTGAACTCGTTGACCTCGAAAATCTCGGCATCGGGCTTGAACTTGATCTTGGTGCCGGTCCCCTTCGATTTGCCCAGAACTTTTAACGGCGATTGGGTGACGCCGCGAGCGTATTCCTGGTGGTAGGTGTTGCCGTCGCGCTTGATCTCGACCTCAAGCCACTCGCTGAGGGCGTTGACGCAGGAGACGCCGACACCGTGCAGCCCGGCAGACACCTTGTAGCTGGTGTGGTCGAACTTGCCCCCGGCGTGCAGCGTGGTCATGATCACTTCGACAGCGGGCTTCTTCTCCTCCTCGTGCATGTCCACGGGGATGCCGCGCCCGTTGTCGCTGACCGTGACGCTGCCGTCGATGTTGACGCAGACCTCGATGGTATCGCAATGACCGCCCACCGCCTCGTCGATGGAGTTCGCCACCACTTCTTCAACCAAGTGGTGCAATCCCCGCACGTTGGTGTCGCCGATGTACATGGCCGGGCGCTTGCGAACGCCCTCTATGCCCGGGAGGACCTTGATGTTCCGGGAGTCGTAAGTGGATCCTTCGCTAGGGTTTGACACATCTTCCTTTCCGCGGAAACCGCCGAATTATCAGCCCGTTGGCCGACTTTGAACCGTATGTCCGTCACCCGGACGCCCTGCATTCTCTCGCGGGCGCCGGTGAGTAAATCGTTTTTCTTGAACGTGGAAAGCATCTGGAGCCAGGGGGCCGAGTCCACCTCAACATAAAGCACACAATGTTTCAGCCCGACCACGCGGCTGTGGCGAGCGGCCTCTTCGCCCGCGATCTCCGGCCAGCAATCGTAGATGCGCGGCGACCGAAGTTTGGCCTTCAGCCCCGATGTTTTCATGAACCGCGACAAGATGTCGCCCACCGGTTGTGGCGACGCCTGCCGACGTTTCATGCCTGACCGCACCAAATTACTCCTCCCGAATCTGAACGGGCATCACGATATAGAGGTAATCCTTGCCCGACTTGACCAGCGCGGCGCTGGTGCTTTCTTTGAACTGAACGCTCACCTCGTTGTCGCCCACCACCTTGAGCATATCGGTGAAGAAATCCGGGTTGAAGGCGATGTCCAGCGGGTCGCCGCTGAATTGGGCGCCCTCGACCTCGACCGTTGCCCGGCGACCTTCCAGTGTCCGTGTGGTCAACAACAGCGAACCCGGCTTGATGGAGAAGCGAACCGAGCGGGACTCTTCGTTGGTGATCAGGGCCGCCCGGCGGATGGCCGAGTGCAGCTTCGTGGCGGGAATGGTCAATTCCTTGTCGCAATCCTTGGGGACGACTTCTTCGTAGTCGGGGAAATTTCCCTCGACCAGGCGCGTACACAGGGTGCCCGCCTGAGTATGGGCAATCACCTGGGTGTCACCGACCTCGATCTCGACCTTTTCGTCGGGATCGACCATCAGCTTGTCCATCAGGTCCATCGCCTTGGTGGGGATGATCGGGGCGGTGTCCTTGCCCGGCTTGTTCTTGGCCTTGCCCTTGGCCAGGGCCAGGCGATGCCCATCGGTGGCCACCAGGCGCAGCACGTCGCCCTTGAGCGAGAAGAGGATGCCGTTGAGGGCAAAGCGGGCCTGCTCGCGCGCGACGGCGAACTTGGTGCGCTCAATCATCTGCTTCAGGTCGCCGGCCGAAACCGTTATCGCGTTTTTCTCGTTGAAGGTTGGCATTTCCGGAAAATCTTCGGGGTCGTCGCAGGGCAGGTCGTAGGTCGCGCCGGTGTATTCAATCACGCAGGTGCGTTCGTCGGTCGAAAGCGAGACGGTCTTGGCGGTGGCCTCGCGCACGATGTTCGAGGCCTGAGCCGCGGGCACCAACACCTGGCCCGGCTCATCGACCGTCACGCCGGTCAGCGTGCGGCGGACACCGACTTCGAGGTCGGTGGCCATCAGTTCCAGGCTCCCGTCGCGGGCGACCAACTTCACGTTGGCCAGCACCGGCTTGGGGCTACGGGCGGGGACCACCGAACCGACCAGGGCCAAGCTGTCCGCCAACGCCTTGGTATCGCATTGCACCTTCATAAAGCTTACCTCCCAGTAAGATGATTCCGAAGGAATCGGGTGTTCGACTTCCGTGTCGGGTCAGGCTGAAAATCGGCATTGCCACACGCGTCAATACTGGGCATTATGATAGCAGAGTCGCCCGCCCAAGTAAAGCCTGTGAATCACTTCATTCCCCTTTTTCCGTGGGGTTCCCGCCCGCCCGTGGGCCGGCTTGGGAACAGCCCCGTCGGAGCCGGCAAGGGCCTTTCCGGCAGGGGTGTTTTCCGGGGCCTTTTCCCGTGTCCGGAGGTGCTCCGCCGGCAGATGTTTGGGATTGGCTCGCTTTTTCAGTTGCGACATCCTGCTCCGGCGACTATCATCTGGGCCTCTGGGATTCAGGCCGGTCGTTTTTGATGGAGTAGAGGATGACGGAGACAAAATCGAACCCCGTGCGGCAGGCTTTCGGGCTGGGCCTTCTGGTCTTTTCGGTCGGGGCCTGCATGATGTGCATCCAGGTCGTGGGGGCAATGGCCATTGCTCCTTATTTTGGCAGCAACGTGTTTGTCTGGGGCAGTGTGATTATTGTTTTTATGGCCGCGCTCAGTCTGGGGTATCTTCTGGGCGGACGGGTCGGTGACCGGCATCCTTCGCCGCGGCTGCTCAGCCTGTTTGCGGCGACTGCCGGGGTGTTGGTGGCCCTGATCCCTGTCGCCACGCCGTTGGTCGGGCGATTGCTGATCGGAACGGGGCCGGGCCGTCTCGCCGAGCGGCTGCTCCCGCTCGTCGCGGGAACCCTCCTTTATTTCATTCCGTCCGTGTTGTTGGGGATGTGCGTCCCCATCGCGGTGCGTATTGCCTCGACTGCCCTGAAGTCGCTGGGGCGCGTGGTGGGAAGGATGTACGCTCTCAATGCGCTGGGCAGCGTGGTGGGGACCTTGGTGGGGACGCTGGTGCTGGAGCCGTTGCTTCCCAAGCCGGTGATCTTCTGGTGCTCGTCGGCGACGCTTCTCCTCGTGGCCCTGGTCTGCTTCCTGCTGATGCGCGAGCTGCGTCCGGCGGTACCCCCCGCACCGCAAGGCGTGCTCGAAAAGGTCCACCCGGTTGCCGGGTTGCGGCCGCTGGTCTTTATCTGCGGGATGGTGTTCATGAGCATGGAGCTGTTGGGTGGGGCGCTGATTGCTCCCTACTTTGGCAGCAACATCTTCGTCTGGGGCGGGGTCATCACCGTATTTCTCGCGGCGCTCTCGGTCGGCTATCGCACCGGCGGCTGGCTGGCCGACCGAAGTCCCAGGATGATGACCCTGGCCACCGTCGTCGTGGCGGCAGGTATCTCGACGCTCCTGATTCCTCTGGCCGCGCCGATGGTGTGTTCGAGCCTGTATTCGCTTTCGTTCGGGCCGTCGCTGAATCTGATTCGACCGCTGCTTGCTTGCCTGATTCTGTTCGCGGTGCCCACTGTGCTGTTTGCGATGGTGGCCCCGTTTGCCGTGCGGCTGGCAACCGAGCAGGTGGGTGAAGTGGGCGGGGTGGCCGGCCGCCTTTACGCGCTCTCGACGCTTGGCAATATGGTGGGCATCATGGCGACCACCTATGTGTTGATTGCCCTGATCGGCAAGACGTGGTTGCTTCTGGGAGCCGGGTTCATCTCGGTCGCGGTGGCTGTTTTCGCGGTGATGGCCAACAACCGGGCACGGGGCGAGACGCGCCAGCCGGTCATGGTTTCGATCATGTTGCTACTCGCCGTTCTGGCGCTGGCGTGGGTGCCCAAACCGCCTTTGGTTCCGCTGGTCGATGGTGATGAGACGTGGGAAGGCACCTACGAAGCCGCCGGGAAGGTCTGGAATGTCATCGGACACAAGACCGTGCCCTCCTATTTTCTGCTCCGGCGGATTGCCGTGGAACGCGAGTCGCCATACCACCATATCGCGGTGATGGAGCAGATGAAACTGCCGGTGGGCGAGCCTATCCGGACGTTAGAGGGTCGTGATATTCACGTCGGCAACACGATGGACTTTGGCAACCGCCGCGACTTGCGGTTCGACCAATACATCGAGAGTTCGGTGCTGCTGACCGACGACGCCTCGGCGATTCGCCGTCCGTACACCTCCGGCACCACCTATTCGGACATGCTCCACCTGCCGCTGGTCTTTAACCCGGACGCGAAGGATATCTTGATCGTGGGCGGCGGTGGCGGGGTCGTGCCGGTCATCTTTAAGGAGTTGTATCCCGACGCTCGAATTGACGTGGTCGAGATCGACCCCGTGGTGGCCGACGTCGCGATCAAATGGTTCGGAATGGAGTTGGACGACCGGCTGCGCCTCCATGTGCAGGACGGGCGGATGTTTATCCACAACGCCACCAAGAAGTACGACGCCGTCCTCCTCGACGCTTACACTGCCGGCGGGCGTATCCCGGCCCACCTCACCACGCGCGAATTCCTGACGGAGGTCCGCAACCGCGTCCGCCCGCGCGGCGTGGTGTTGATGAACGTGATCAGCGCGGTGGAAGGCCCCGCCAGCCGGCTCTTCCGGGCGGAGCTCAAGACCTTCCGGGAGGTGTTCGGCCCGGACAGCGTCTATGTGTTTCCCAAGGAGCAATACGCCTCGTGGGACCCGCAGCGGTCGCGTAACATTATGCTGCTGGCCACCGGCTCTGCGGAACCCCGTCGCTGGAGCCGCGAAGACGTGGTGCGTGAATCCGAGCGGTTGCTCGCAGCGGGGCGCCTCAAGATGCCCAGTCTGCCGCGCTACGCCGGCCAGATGCTTACCCCGGCGCAACTGAACTCGGTGCGGCAGGACGATGTGCCCCTGCTCACCGACGACTATGCTCCCGTCGACATGATGATGGTTGATGTTGTCCCCTGATGTCCGCGTTGGTGTTCGCGCGTGATGAAGGAAGACTGGAACCCCTGACAGGAGCGGCCCCGTCGCTCCGGCGAGATGAAGGCCCCTATGAGTGATCTCTATTCCGACGCGATTTTGCTTTCGGTGCAGCAGCCCGGCCAATATGTCGGTGGCGAACGCAACGCCATCGTCAAGGAACATCGTTCCGTCCGGCTGACCTTCGCCCTGATCTATCCCGATCTTTACACCGTGGGCATGTCGCACCTCGGCTTACAGATTCTGTATGCGATGCTCAATGCACGGGCCGACGTGGCCGCCGAGCGGGCGTTCGCCCCCTGGCCGGATATGGAGGCCAGGCTCCGGGCCGAAGGCGTGCCGCTCAAGTCGCTCGAAACCCATACCCCGCTGAGCGAGTTCGACGCCCTGGGCATCTCGCTCCAGCACGAGATGACCTACACCAACCTGTTGACCGTGCTGGACCTCGGCGGTGTGCCGCTGCTGGCCTCGGAGCGGGGCGACGACGACCCGCTGGTGATTGGAGGCGGCCCCGGAGCGCTGGCCCCGGAGCCGCTGGCCGATTTCTTCGACTTGTTCGTGGTCGGCGACGGCGAGCCGGTGCTTGATGCCCTGGCCGACGCTCTGATTGCGACTCAGGGCATGCCCCGTCGCGAACGCATCGTGGCCATCGCCCGCCAGGTGCCCGCGATTTACGCCCCGTCCCTCTACGACATCACTTTTCGACCGGACGGCACACTGCTGGCCATCAGCACCAACGCCCCCAGCGTTCCGCCCGTGGTCCGCCAGGCAAGCGTCGATAACCTCGACGCCGCTCCATATCCGACCGAGCCGATTGTTCCCTTGATTGGAACCATCCACGACCGCGTCTCGCTTGAAATCATGCGTGGCTGTACGCGGGGCTGCCGCTTCTGTCACGCGGGCATGACCAAGCGGCCGGTGCGGTTCCGGACCGTAAACACCTTGTTGGAACAGGCCCGCCGGGCCATCGCCGCCACCGGTTACGACGAGATCAACCTGACCTCACTGTCGAGCAGCGATTACCCCGACCTGGCCGGGTTGTTGGAGGCGTTCACCGCCGAGTTCACCCCGCGGCATATCAGCCTCGGTATTCCATCCCTGCGCGTCAACGAGCAGCTCCGCGAGCTGCCCAAGTATCTGAAGAACGTGCGCAAGTCCGGGCTGACCATCGCCCCCGAAGCGGCGACTGAACCCGTCCGCCGCTCGGCCAACAAGATGATTACCGACACGGATCTGTTCGAGGGCGTGCGAGCCGCTTATGAGAATGGCTGGCGCAAGGTGAAGCTCTATTTCATGATCGGCCTGCCCGGAGCCGGCGACGAGGATGCCGAGCGTATTCCTGAACTGGCCTACGAACTGTCCGAGTTGCGTCGCCGGGTGGGGAAGGGCGCCGCCGAGGTTACCGTCGCCGTGGCCTCCTTTGTGCCCAAGCCGCACACCCCCTTCCAATGGGAGCCGATGGCCGCGCCGGAGGTGCTGTACGAGCGGCAGGAGATCATCAAGCGAGCAGCCCGAAGTCGCAAGGTGCGGCTCAAGTTCCATCGCGTCGAGCGCAGCATCATCGAGGGCGTCTTTGCCCGCGGCGACCGGAGGCTTGGCCGGGTGCTGCTCGATGCCTGGCGCCGCGGGGCGCGGATGGATGCCTGGGATGAACAGTTCAATGCCGATATCTGGAAGCAGGCGTTCGAGGCGGCCGACTTCGACCCCGTCGCCGAACTGGCCTTGCGTGAGCGAGACATTGACGAACTGCTCCCCTGGGCTATGATTGACGTGGGTGTCATGCGCGAGTTTCTGCTGAAAGAACGCGAGCGGTCGCGG
>CAZBCO010000107.1:0-4533 GCA_964490295.1 uncultured Planctomycetota bacterium | reverse complement strand
CTCGGAGTGCGTGACGCAGGTCAACCCGGCGGCTCGGGAGATGTTCGGGCGTGAGCCGGTCGAGGGGCAGCCGTTCCGATGCGGCGATGCCCTGGGCTGTGTGAACCGCGTGGAGACCGAGCAGGGCTGCGGGTATTCCAGCCAGTGTCCAGACTGCCCCATCTACGCCGCCGTCCGGCGGGCGCTGACCGAGAACCTCGGTACGCCCAGCCAGGACACCGAGATGCAGATGTTGGGCGAGGACGAAGAAGCCCTATCGCGATGGCTCACCTTCAGCGTCGAGCCGATGACCGTCAATGGACAGCGACATGCCCTGGTGGCTTTGTCGGACATTGACGACCGCAAGCGGGCCGAGACGCGTCTGGCCCACCTGAACAGCGTTCTGCGGGCGATCCGCGACCTGAACCAGGTGATTGTACGCGAGGACGACCGGATACAATTGATACAGCGTTGCTGCGATATCTTGGTGAGCGAGCGGGGCTTTCACACGGCGTGGATTCGGCTGGACGACGGGACGGACCGCGTTGTGGTCGGGGCAGGCTCCGACGGGGCGGCCTTCGAGGCGTTCCGAGAGCGATTCGGCGGCGACGACGTGCCCGCCTGCTGCCGTCTGGCGCGTGAGTCCGCCGAGCTACGGCCGTTCGACCCAGAGCAGTGTGGCGACTGTCCGCTGGTTGGCTCGTATGACGACGCGGTGAGAGTGACCGTATGCCTGAGCTACGGGCCGCGCCGCTACGGATGCCTGGGTGTATCGGTGCCTGCCGCTTACGGACGCGACCCGGAAGAGATGGCTCTGCTGGCCGAAATCGCGGCAGACCTGGGCTTTGCATTGCACGCGATGGAGACAGAAGCCGAGCGGCAACGTGCCCACGAGACGGTGCGGGCCATTTTCGACGGCGCCGCCGACGGTATTCTGTTGGTCGATGCCGAGACCCGGCGCTTCGTCAACGCTAATCAGGCGATCTGCGGCATGCTGGGATACTCGCCGGAGGAAATCGCCGCGCTGACGGTTGACGAGATTCACCCGCCCGAAAGCCTTGAAGCGGTCTCGTCCTCTTTTGAGCAGCAGATTCTGGGCAAGCTGACGCTGCAAGAGGACTTTTTGGTGCGGCGTAAGGACGGCAGTGTCTTCCCGGCGCAAATCGCCTCGTCGCCGTTGGAACTCGACGGCCGGCCGCATATTCTCGGCATCTTCCGCGATATCACCCACCGTAAGCAAGCCGAGGCGGATTTGCAGGAGAGCCGGGAATACTATCGCGCCATTGTGGAATCCCAATCCGACGCCGTCACCCGCTGGCTGCCCGATACCACCCTGACCTTTGCCAACAGCCGCTACATGGAAATCCTCGGTTTAGACCCATCGGATATCGGGCGGTTCCGATGGATCGACTCCATCCCCGAAGACGAGCGCGAACAGGTCACTTCGATTTACCGCGATGTGGTAGAGCACCCCGAACGGGGCCGCCGTGAATACGAGCATCACGTCCGCCAGGCCGATGGAGAGTTGCGGTTCTATCATTGGATCGACACGCCGCTGGTGGACGAGGACGGGGCCTGCGTCGAGGTGCAGTCCGTGGGCCGTGATATTACCGATATCAAGCGGGCCGAAGAGCAGTTACGCTTCCGCAATTTGATTCTCTCCACGCAGCAGGAGGTTTCGCTTGACGGCATCCTGGTGGTGGATGAGAACCGGAAGATCATCTCCTACAACCGGCGCTTCGTCTCGATGTGGGGCATCCCCTACGGCGTGATGGAGTCGCGATCGGATGCGAAGGTGTTTCGGTCGGTCCAGGATAAGTTGGAGCGGCCGGCGGAGTTTATGCGGCAGATGGAGCTCCTTTACGCGACGCCGACAGAGTCCGGCCAGGATGAAATCGTCATGAAGGACGGGCGCATCTTCCAGCGTTATTCGGCCCCGATGATCGGCCCGGGCCGTCAATGCTACGGGCGGGTCTGGTATTTCCGGGATGTGACCGCGGAGAAGCAATCCGAGGCAGCGCTGCGCGAGAGCGAGGCCTTCATCCGAACGGTGATGGATTGCCTGCCCATCGGGATCGCCGTCAACACGGTGATGCCGGTGACGTTTTCCTATATGAACGCCAACTTCCATAAAATCTACCGCACCACGCGAAAGGCTCTGTCCAAGCCCGGAACGTTCTGGGAGGCGGTCTACCCCGACCCGAAGTTCCGGGAGGAGCTGAAGCAACGGGTGTTGGATGATATCGCCAGCGGCGACCCGAAGCGGATGTTCTGGAGCAACGTCCCCATTGTCCGCGAGGGCGAAGAGGCCATCTACATCGACGCGATGAATGTGCCGATTCCGGGTCAAGAGATGATGATCTCGCTGGTGTGGGACGTGACCGACCGCAAGCGCTCGGAGCAGGAAATCGAGAAGCTGCGCGAGCAGGCGGTTCGCGGCCAGAAGCTGGAGGCCATCGGGCGCCTGGCCGGCGGGGTGGCCCACGACTTCAACAACATCCTCACTGGGATCAGCGGCTATGCCGAGCTGCTCGCCGATGAGTTGGATGCCGACTCGCAAGCCCTGGGCGATGTCGAGGAGATTCGACGCCTGGCGTATCGGGCCGCGGAGCTTACCCAGCAGCTCCTGGCCTTCAGCCGCCGCCAGACCATCAAGCCGGTCGTCCTTAACATCAACCGGACGGTGGAAACGGCGACCAAGATGCTGCGACGCTTGATCGGCGAAGATATTGACTTGGAAATCCATCTGCACACCGATGTGGGCAACATCGTCGCCGACCCCGGCCAGATTGAGCAGGTGCTGACCAATCTGACCATCAATGCCCGTGACGCGATGCCCACCGGCGGCAAGCTGACCATCGAGGTCTCCAACGTCGATCTCGACGCGGAATACGCCGACCAGCATGTGTCGGTGACGCCGGGGCCGCATGTGATGCTGGCCGTCACCGACACCGGGTGCGGGATGGACGCGGAGACCCGGAAACACGTTTTCGAGCCGTTCTTCACCACCAAGAAGACCTCCGGGGGCACCGGCCTGGGCCTGGCGATGATCTACGGCATTGTGCGGCAGCACGGCGGCAATATCTGGGTCTACAGCGAGCCGGGCAAAGGCACCACCTTCCGGGCCTACTTCCCACGAGTTGAGCTACCCACCGAAGCCGACAGTCAAGAGGACGTCGAGCCGGTTCGGGCCACCGGCACCGAGACCATTCTCGTCGTCGAGGACGAGCCGGCCGTCCGGGACCTGGCCGGCCGGATTCTGGGCGACTGCGGCTACACCGTGCATCAGGCCGGCAACGCAGACGAGGCCGAAGCGGTGATGCGGGAGGTGGACCACGTGGCCCTGCTGCTCACCGACGTGGTGATGCCGGGCCGCAGCGGACGCGAGCTGTATGAGGCTCTGGCCCCGGATTATCCGTCGCTCAAGGTGCTCTATATGTCCGGCTACACCGAGAACGCCATCGTGCATCACGGGGTGCTGGAAAAGGGCATCCGACTGTTACAGAAGCCGTTTACCCCCCAAGCCCTCGCACGGCGTGTGCGGGAGGTGCTGGACAGCGATAAATAATGGAGCCTGCTCCGCTCTCTTGTCGGGGGCGGCATATCGGGCGCCGCGCTCCTGAATAAGAGGCGGTGTCGGGGCTGGAGGGGCTACCGTTTTGTATCAGGCGTCAAGCATCCGGTCACCGTTTTGGGCGCACGGTCAAGCCGCCCGGTAGAGGAGGGCAATATGAGCGATATGTTTCGAGCCGATTTGGAGTGGGAGGAAACCACGGCCCGAAGGGTCGCGGTGGTTCGGCTGGCCGGGAGCCTCTCGGCCGGGACCATCGACGAGTTCCAGCGGGTGGTCGACGCGGCTGAAGCGGCGGGAGCGCAGGGTTTTATTCTGGATTTCGAGCGCGTGGACTATGTCAGCAGCTCCGGGGTGCGGGCGCTGCTGAAGCTGCGCAGCGCCGCCGAGCGGGACGGAAGCTGGGTGCGGCTGGTGGCGGTGCGCCGCGCGATCCGCGAGCAGGTCTTTGATGCGCTGGGGATTTCCCGGCTGTTCGACCTGTTTGTCACGGTGGCCGAAGCTCTGGCCGGCTCCGCACCCAGCGGCCAGGCCGGAGCGGCAGGGAGCGAGGCCGAAATGCTTAAGAAGGCTCCGGGCAGCGACAAGACGGTGCTCGTGGTCGATGACGACCCGTCCATCCGACGGGTGCTGGAGCGTATCCTCACCCCCGCCGGCTACACCGTGTTCACCGCCTCCAACGGCGATGAAGGCCGCTCGATGGCCCGCGAGAAGAAGCCGTCCATCATCCTGCTGGACATCAACCTGCCCGGCCTGGACGGCGGCGAGGTCGCCCAGCAGCTCGCCGACGAGCTGCGCACCGCCGATATCCCCGTGATCTTCATCAGCGGGCTGATCAGCGGGAAAGACGAGGCCGACATCGGCCCCGCGGGCTACCCGATGATCGGTAAGCCCTTTGATCGCGCCAAGTTGCTTAACACAGTACACCGATACATACGGGCGTTCGACAGCCCCGCGTAACCGCCGGGGGAACCTGTGCGGGG
>CAZBCO010000106.1:0-3131 GCA_964490295.1 uncultured Planctomycetota bacterium | reverse complement strand
AGGGGTTGTGACGGGCGTCGGCGGATCTGGGCGTCGCCGGTCATCACCGCGTGGCCGTCGGCCAGGGCGGCCACGGACATCAGCAGGTTCAGGGTGGTGCCGGAGTTGCCCACGTCCAGGACATCGTCGGGGACGCAGGGCGAGCCGCCGAATCCCCGAATCTGCCATTCCTCGCCGGTTTCGATGGCCGCGCCCAGCGCCCGGCAGCATCGCACCGCGGCCTGGGTGTCGAGCGAATCGAGCGGCTTCCGAAGCGTGGAGGTGCCGTCGGCCAGCGAGGCCAGAAAAACGCCGCGAATGGTGTGGGATTTCGACCCGGGAATGGCGACCGAACCGGCCAGCGTGGATTTCTGGGCGAGCAGGTACATCGCAGCGTCCCTATGCGGACACGTAGACACGCACTATCGCAGCTTGCCGAAGCTCTTGATCGCGTCCATCTCGTCGTCAAAAATATCGAAGGCTGCGTTGAGGCCGGTCACGCGGAAGATTTCCATAATGCTGTCGGGAATGCAGCAGAGCTTGACCGTGCCGTCCTGCATCGCGGCCTTCTTCTTCAGCCCGATCAGCTTGCCCAGCAGGGCGGTGGAGAAGCGCTGAACGTTCTGGAAGTTAATCACGATGTGGACGCGATGTTGCTCCTCGATCAATTGATACAGCTCGTTGCCGAGCCATTTGATCTGCATCTCTTCCAGGATTTTCGAGTCGGTGAAATATACCACACCGATGCTGCCGACCGTGCGGACTACCAGGGATTTTCTTCGCTCGACCACCGATTCCCTCCTCCAATGCTTTCGTATGCCAAGGACTGACTCGGCGAATGAATCATAGCATCCGACGGTTCTGAATGCAAGGCAAGCTCTGGTTGCGAAGCGCGATATCCTCAAAAACGCTCACCGGGTCGCGTCCGAGGGTTCGGCGGCGACGGGCTGTTCCCCCTTGAAGATATCGATCTTGCGCCAGGCGTCGCCGGCCAGCCTCCAGAAGTTGACAACGCCAATCAGGGCGACAAAGATGGTGACCGCCAGCCAGGCTCCCGCCACGCCCAGGTGTAGCCCTTTGACCAGCCACAAGGCCAGCGGGATAAACACAAACCAGGCGAGGCCGATGGTGGTGAGCATCGGGAAGCGGGTGTCGCCGGCGCCCCGCAGTGCCCCGTAGCAGGTGATGGCCACCGCGTCGAATGCCTGGAAGATCGCCCCGAATATCAGCATGGTGCTGCCCATCGCGATAATTCTGCCCGCGGTCTCGGCGTCCGTGTCGCCGCTGACAAACCACCCGATCAGCGGGCGGCGGAAGATGAAGAACAGCAGCCCCATGGTGGCCATGTAGCCCACGGCCACGCCGATGACGCGGTAGGTGCGGCGCTTCGCCCCGGCGTGGTCGCCCATCCCGATGTGATGGCCGACGACCGCCTGGATGCCGATGTTCAGCCCGATGACCGGCATGAAGGAGACGTGGATGATTTGCATCGCCGCCCCGTTCGCCGCCAGGGCAGCATTGCCCAGAGAGCCGATAATCCGCAGCAGAAACAGCGTCCAGCTCGCGTTTTCCAGCGCCCAGGTGACGCCCGCGGGCAATCCGAACCGCATCAGTTGCCACATCTTGGCCGCGTGGGGCCTCCAGGCCCGCCGGGTTCCGTATTCCCGGTGTGCCGCTCGGCCCAGAAAGACGCCCAGCAACAGTGCGGACGGCAGGTAACTGGCCAGCACCGTGGCCAGGGCGGCCCCCTCAATGCCCATCTCCGGGAATCCCCAGTGCCCGAAGATCAGGGCGTAGTTGGCGAGGATATTGAAGACGTTTCCGACCAGCGCGGCGACCATCGGTATCTGGGGCCGCCGGGTCGCCTGATAGAACGCCGCCAGCCCGTGCCAGAAGCCCACCGCCGGAATGCGGAAGAGCATCACCTGGAAATAGATCACCTCAAACGCCTGCACCTGCGGCGCGTGGCCGCCGAAGCGGAAGATACCCGGAGCGGCCGGGACCAGCAGCAGGGCAACGGCTCCCCAGAGAAGTCCCAGGTACAGCGATTGCCATACATAGCCCGGAGCTTCCTGCTTGCGGCCACGCCCGACGTTCTGGGCGACAAAGGTGTTGGTGATGGAGAGCGTACCCATCAGCAGCGAGGCGATGAGGAAGAAGCAACTGGTGGCCGGGCCGACCGCAGCCAGGGCCTCGGCACTGTGTCGCCCCACCATCAGCACATCGACGAAGTTCATCACCGTGTACGACAGCATGGTGACGATGATCGGAAGGGACAGCCAGAGCACCTCGCCCAGCTCACGCCAGGCCCCGGCCCCCTCCGGCACCGGCAACAGGGGCGAAGGCTCCGGCACGTGGATGGGTTCCGGTATCGGGGCTTCCGTTTGGTCCGGTATGTTCAGGTCGTCCATAGGGTTCCGTCTTCAGAACGCAGCTTACAGGTTGATCAGCAGCACCGAACCGATGCCGAGGCTCAGCATCGCATACCAGGCCCACGAGACCCGTTCACGGAAGAACAACACCGACACGGTCGATCCGCAGACGATCTGGCTGATATTGTTGACGGTAAAGAAGACCGGACCCGGCAGGCCGGCCGCCAGCGAGAGCATCCACATACCGCCAATCGATCCGACGGAAGCCAAGGCCCCCAGCGCCAGCCAGGTTCGCATGGGGCCGCGAAGCTGGCCCGTCAGCATCAGGTCCACCAGTGTGGGCAGCCCGATACAGGCATAGAATACGGTCATGTATCCGTAGCGGTAGGCATCGAGGTATGGGCGTTCGTCCGCCAACGTGAGCATCCCCAGGTGTTTGACCACGATATAGGTGACGCTGGTGGTGAGTAAGACTCCGAGCAGGGCCAGTAGATACAACGTGCGGCTGCCCCGGATTGGCTTGGTGCCTTCCGGGGGCGTCTGCTGCCAGGTTCCGGCCAGAACGCACAGCACACCCACCGCAACGGCCAGCCATGTGGTTGTGTCCGCAGGCTCATTCAGAAAGACCACCGCGTAAATGGTCCCCGGTACGAAAGCCATGGATACCACGCAAACCAGGGGGGACAACGGCCCGTGATGCAGAATAAATCGCAGCAGGCGGGCGCAGAGATACTGGGTTACTCCCGCCAGCACGGCACCCCAGAGAAGCTGGGGCGGCAG
>CAZBCO010000105.1:0-3892 GCA_964490295.1 uncultured Planctomycetota bacterium | reverse complement strand
CAACGCCACCACGGCCATCACTGCCACCTGCTTCATACCCCGACTCCTAAAAGTGCTCGACCAAGACCTTGACCCCGATGCCTATCAACACCAGACCGGCCAGAATCTCGATCTTGCTCTCAAAAAGGTGCCCGAACCGTTCGCCCACATAGACGCCGGCCAGCGACACCACAAAGGCCACCACACCGATGATGATTATAGGGCTGACGATGGGCTGGTGCAATAGCGAGAGCGAGACGCCGACCGCCAGAGCGTCGATGCTGGTCGCCACCGCCAGCACCAGCAGCGTCGGCAGGCCCATCACCGTGGCCCGCTTCTCCGTCGGCTCCAGCCGGACGGCCTCGTAGATCATCTTGCACCCGATGGCCACCAGCAGGCCGAACGCGATCCACGGAGCCGTGCTCGACACCCAGTCGCGCAACTGCCGGCCGGCGAACCAGCCGACCACCGGCATCACCGCCTGGGCACCGCCGAAGAACAGCGCCAGCCGCAGAGCGTGGCGCAACCGCCGTTCGCGGATGATCAGCCCCTCGGCTACGGAAATCGCAAAGCAGTCCATCGACAGCCCGAAGGCCACGCCGATGATGGCCGAAATACCCAAGCGAAGCGTACCTCGTCAGAATGGCTGCCACGGCGCCGAGGCGCCGCGGCAGCGAACGTTCACGGGTTCGGCGGTTATGCTTCGCCCAGTTTCTCGATCATCTCCTCCACCTCTTCCGCACCCTCGGCGTAGAAATCCTTCTCGTCGGGAGCGAGGTGGTGCAGCAGCGTGAGGAACTCGCCCGCGTGCTCGCGCTCCTCGTCGGCCACGTCGCGCAGCACGGTGGCCGCCAGCTCGTTGTCCGTCGATTCCGCAAGCTGCATATAAAGCTGAATCGCCTCGTACTCCGCCGCGATCATGAAGCGAATCGCGCGGATCAACTCCGCCTCCGTCACCTTCCGATCATGAGCCAACCCACTGAACGGCGAACCAAACTCCGGCATCGTACACCTCCTTTGCCCAAGACACGTCCCCTCCCCTATGCATAGTCTCTCCGAACCCGGCGACATGTCAAGAGGAAAAAACCGACGAGTTCCGAGGGGGGGGTAAACGCGGCGCCGGCGGCCGAGGAAGCCGACGCTCCGGACGTTGCTCTTGACTTCGTCGCCCGGTTCCGGTGTAATCCTCGCGTCGGATCACAGGAGCATTGTATGAAACCATGGGCAGGGCTGATATCGCTGGTGGTGGTGCTGGGGGCCTTGGTGGTGCTGACCACGTCGCGGGCACCCGACGGAGAGGCTCCGCCGGTTCAGGACGGGATTATCTCGCTGTCCCCCAGCGTGACGGAGACGCTCTTCGCACTCGGCCTGCAAGGCCGGCTGGTCGGGGTGACCACGGCCTGCGACTACCCGGCCGAGGCCGAGACGATTCGCCGCATCGGCGACTTCGCCGCCCCCCGGATGGACCTGATCCACGCCCTGAAGCCGACGCTGGTCATCGGCAACGACCTGCGCGACCCCGAGGTGGCCGAGGCCATCCGCAAGACCGGGGCGCGCCTGCTGCTGGTGTCGCAGGCCAGCCTGGATGAAGTGGTCGAATCGACACGGATCATCGGCGAGGCCGCCGGGGTGCCGGAGGTGGGCGAAGCCTATGCCCGCAAGCTGCTGGCTCGTATCCGAGCCGCCACGGCGGACGTGCCCGATGCGATGCGGCCTCGGGTGTACCTGGAGCTTTCCGCCCATCCGCTGCGCACCGCCGCGAAGGGGTCGTTTGTGGACGACATCATCCATCGCGCCGGGGGCCGGAATATCGCTCACGCGATGGAAAACCCCTGGACCACCATCAGCCCCGACCTGGTGATTCAAAGCGACCCGCAGATCATCATCGTGTCTTATGGGATGGGCATCGGCGACGAGCAGAGCGTCGAAGAGCGCATTGGCTGGAAGCAGCTCTCGGCCGTCCGAACCGGCCACGTGATCGCCTCGCTGAATATGGATCATCTGCTCCGCCCCGGCCCCAGGCTGGCCGATGGCCTGGAAGCGCTCGCCAAGCTGTTCGAGACCTATCGGCAGGAGCACCTCAAGTGAGTGCCGGACGCAAGCTGGTTATCGGGGTGGTTTTGCTTTCGTTGCTGCTGGCCGGTGTGTTCTTCTGGGCCTTGATGGCCGGCCCGGAGGGGACGCGGATTCCCGCCGGGGAGGTTTTCTCCGAAGCCCACCGCCCCATCGTTCAGAGCCGCGCGGCCCGGGCGCTGCTGGGCATCTTCGTGGGGGCCGGGCTATCGGTGGCCGGGCTGATTCTTCAAGCGGTGCTGCGCAACCCGCTGGCCGACCCCTACGTACTCGGCGTGTCCGCGGGTGCCGGGCTGGGCGCGGCCTACGCGATTCTCGGCGCCCCGGTGATGTTGCTGGGGGCCTGGACCATCCCCGGCTGCGCCTTTCTGGGGGGCGTGGCGGCGATTCTGCTGGTGTATGCCCTCGCACGGGTCGGCAAGACGGTCCCGGTTTATACGCTGCTGTTGTCCGGGGTGA
This sequence comes from uncultured Planctomycetota bacterium, assembly GCA_964490295.1. GTDB lineage: Bacteria > Planctomycetota > PUPC01 > PUPC01 > PUPC01 > CAZBCO01. The sequence continues at coordinate 1,381 of CAZBCO010000105.1, read as the reverse complement.
TTGTCAATTCGGTGGGCAGCAGCCTGTTGCTGTTCCTGGCCCAGACCAGCATCGCCCGGAACCGGGATTTCCAAGGGGTGCTCTGGTGGCTGTTCGGAAGCCTTCAGATATTTGACCCGGTGCTGCTGGGCATCGCCGGGGCGGCCATTCTGCTGGGCATTCTGCTGGCGGTGTTCTTCGCCCGCGATATGAACGTGCTGTCCATCGGCGAAGAGCCTGCCGCCCATCTTGGGGTGCGGGTGGAGCGGACCAAGACCCTGCTGTTCGTCGTGGCGTCGTTGATGACCGGGGCGTCGGTCGCGGTCAGCGGGATGATCGGGTTTGTCGGCCTGATCGTGCCGCACGCCGTGCGGCTGGTGGTCGGCCCGGACCACAAGGTGCTGGTGCCGTTGTCGGCCCTGGCCGGGGCGGTGTTTCTGGTGGCGGCCGACATTGTCGCCCGCTCGATGTTCGGGGCGCGCGAAATCCCCATCGGCATCCTCACCTCGTTCCTGGGCGGCCCCTTCTTTATCTATCTGCTGCGCCGCCGACGCGGGAGGGCCTATTCATGAGCCGGCCCGCCATCCGCGTGGACAAGCTGACCTGTGGTTACGACAAGGCCCCCGTGCTCCGGGACGTCTCGCTCGACATCCCACCGGGCGATTTCCTCGCCATCCTGGGGCCGAACGGTTCGGGCAAGACCACCCTGCTCCGGGCCATCACCGGCCTGCTGAAACCGCTTGACGGACGGGTGGAGGTGCAGGGCGTGAACGTTGCGACGCTGACGACCCGCCAGATCGCCCGGCAAGTCGCCTGCGTGATGCAAGACCCGACCGCGCTGCTGGGTGGCGGCCACGTGGCCTTCACCGTCCGCGACCTCGTGACCATGGGCCGCACCCCCTATCTGGCGCGTACCGGCTGGGAGACCGTCCACGACCACGAGGCGGTGGATCGGGCGATGCGCGACGCGGAAGTCGCCGACCTCGCCGACCGAGCCATCAACGAGTTAAGCGGCGGCGAACGCCAGCGGGCCTTCATCGCGATGGCCCTGGCTCAGGAATGCGATATCATTTTGCTGGATGAACCGACCAATCACCTCGACATCGCCCATCAACTGAACATTCTCGACCTGTTCAGTCGGCTGAACCGCGAACACGGCAAGACGCTGGTGGGGGTGTTTCACGACCTGAGCCTCGCGGCGGAATACTGCCGCCGGGTGGTGCTGCTGAAGGCGGGACAGGTCGAGGCCATCGGCACGCCCGGCGAGACCATCACGCGGGAGAACGTGAAGTCCCTCTACGGGGCCGACGTGGAGGTGGGCGTCAACCCGGCCACCGGGCGGCCTCACCTCTTCCTGACGCGGCGCGGCGAGGCCGCTATTCGGCCTTGATATCATACACAA
>CAZBCO010000104.1:0-8679 GCA_964490295.1 uncultured Planctomycetota bacterium | reverse complement strand
GTACTTTCGTTTCAATGGCATGCTGCTGGCAATGCTTTTCGTGGCGGGCTGTTCCTCGTATGCCTCTTATTACGAACGCTCGGCGGATCGGGAGATTTTAGATATTCTCCAATCCCGCCAGGAGGAGGCTGTTGGGCAGTGGCAACGCAACCTCCGGATGCCGACTCCCTCGGAAACCGAGAGCGCCCCGGTACCGGAGGGGCATGAGAACGGTAAGCCGCTGATGCTCTCGCTGCAAGAAGCGATTCGCCTTGCAAAAGACGGGAATCGTAACTACAAGAATGAGCTGGACAACATCCAAATTTCGGCTCTCGGATTCTCAACCCAGCAGCGCAATTTCGGCCCCATCATCACCAACACGCTATCCTATGTGTACTCGGACGCGGCATCCGCGGACGGCACGGGCACGGCAGGGGCTTCGTTGGGCGTCTCGAAGATATTACCCACCGGCGGCCGCTTGTCCGGTTCGACCAGCGGCACGCACGCCGATTCGCTCGGAGGTGGTTCCGGAACGCTGTCCCACGATATCAGCGTGTCGTTCAGCCAGCCGTTGCTCAAGGGGTTTGGCCGCGAAGTGGCCTATGAGAGTCTGACCCAAGCCGAGCGCAAAGTTCTCTATGCTCTCCGTGATTTTGAGTTGTTTCGTCAGGATTTCTATATCGATACGGTTAGCCGCTACTACGGCATTCTTCGGCAAAAGCAGGTGGTTGAGAACTCGGAGCGCAGCTACGAGCAGTTCAAATTCCTGCGCCGTCGGTCCGAGGCGTTATTCAACATCGGCAGGGTGACGGCCATTGATAAGTTTCGGGCACAACAGGAAGAACTGGTGGCTTCCAACGATCTGAACTTCCAGAAAGAGCTGCTCGCCTCGTTGCTGGACGAATTCCGCGTCTTTCTGAATCTGCCGCGCGAGGTGAATCTGGACGTGGAGTTGATTCGGCCCACGGCTAAGGCCGCGGAGATTAACCTGGCCTCTGCGGTGGAAGCGGCTTTATATAACCGACTGGATTTTCGAACCGTCGCGGACCGATTAGAAGATGCCGAGCGCGGTGTCCGGATTGCTCGAAACGGCTTGTTGCCGGACTTGGACTTGAGCGCCTCGTGGCGGGTGGATGGGGCCAAGGCCGGCGGCACCTCGACGCCCGATATGGGATCGCACTCTGTGGGTATTGAACTGGTCTTGCCCTTTGACAAGGTCGCCGACCGAAACGCCTACAAGGGGGCGTTGATCAGCCAACAACGTCACCAACGTACGCTGGAGCTGACCGCCGATAACATTCGCGTGCAGGTGCACAACACCTACCGGCGCCTGCGTCGGCTGGCGAACTCCGTGCAGATTGAAACCGCCAACGTTGCGTTGTCCGTCAAACGCGTCGAGAATGCCCAATTGCGTTTTGAGGCCGGCGAATTGGGCAACCGTGATGTGGTCGAAGCCCAGGGGGCACAACTCAGGGCTCAGAACGCTCTTGTTTCTGCAATTCTCAATTACGAAATCTCAAGACTTCAATTGAAGCGAGATATTGGGATTCTGCTCATCAATTCGGAAGGATTTCACGTCGAATGATATCACCGCGAGACGATACGGCTTCGGCGCGGATTGTCGTCACCTTGTTCACGGCAGTCCTTATGCTGTTAGGCAGTGCCGGGGTCTGGATATTTAACGGGAGCGAAGATAGCGCCTCCCCGACCACGGACGAGCCGCTTTACCCCGCCACCCGTGGCGACCTGCCCATCTCGCTTAAGCTCAAAGGCGTTTTCCAAGCGGCGGAAGCCGAAGAGGTCCGCTTCGAGGCGCAGGGGCGAGCCAACATCACCTGGCTGATTGAGGAGGGCGCTCGCGTCAAAAAGGGTGATAAAGTGGTCGAGTTGGACGCCACCAATTTGCTTCGGGAGATTGAAAATCTCGAAACCACCGTCGAAAATGCCAAAACCCAGCTTGCCGTGGCCAAAGCGAACGAGGTGATCTCGCGATTGGAGTCACAAAGTCGCATCCGAAAAGCCGAAATGGACCTGGAGATGGCGGGCCTCGACCTTAAGCGTTTTCAGAGTAAAGACGGAACCCGCGAGAAGGAAATCCGTGACGCGCAATTGGCCATCGAGCAGGCCCGCGTACGATTGGAAAAGGCGGAATCGATCCACGGCAACATGCCCAAGCTCCATAAGCAGGGTTTTGTTACCAAGGAAGAAATGGCGGAGAGCGCTTTGGCGGTGAGCACCGCACGAAATACGCTGGATACCGCACGCCTGGAGTCCAAAATCCTTAAGGAATACACCCATCCAATGATGGAACGGCGTTTGACCAACGCTTTGGCCCAGGCCGAGGCTGAACTGAAGCGCTATAGGATGGTTGATGAACGGGTGACCGCTCAAGCGGTTGCGGCGAAGGCCAGTGCCGAGCAGAATCATCAGCGCCAGGTGGAGCGGCTGGACGGAGCAAAGAAGCGTTTGACCAAGATGACGCTCTATGCACCCGGTAATGGCATTGTGATCTATGGCGGACGACAACGACGGTGGTGGCATGACCCGATCCGGGTGGGTTCTTTTGCCTATCGCCATCAAGTATTGATGCAGTTGCCGAACCTGAACACCATGCAGGTGGTGGTGCATATTCACGAGGCGGACATTGGACGAGTTCGGGCCGATCGGGACAACCCGCAACGGGTGAAGGTCACCTCTGACACGTTGCCGGGGCGGCAATTCAGCGGTTATGTGAGGCGAATGGCTACCGTGGCGGAGAGTGAACGCGGACGAGAATATGTCCGGCGTTTCGCCAGTACGATCGAACTCGACGAGCAGATTCCAGAAATACGTCCGGGGATGACCGCCGGGGTTGAAATCCTGATTGCTGAACTCAAGGATGTTCTCTTCGTGCCCATTCAGGCCGTTCAGACTCATCGGGGCAGCAGCTATTGTTTTGTCCTGACCGATAATCAGCCGGAACGCCGGGAGGTGGTGGCCGGGCACAGCAGCAACGAACTGGTCGAGATCAAGGAGGGGTTGCACGAGGGCGAGTTGGTCTTGCTCGCCCCCCCCAGAATCAAACCGGACAGCCGTTCCGAGAACGAGGAAGAACCCGCCACGGCATTCCCGGAGGCGCGTAACGACGAGGCCCTCTGATGCCCCCCGTGATGCAGCTCAAGTCCGTGAGTAAAACATATCGCATGGGGCAGGTGATGCTTCGTGCCCTGCGCGAAGTCTGCATTCATTTCGATGAGGGCGAGATGACGGCCATCATCGGTTCGTCCGGCTCCGGCAAATCGACGATGATGCACATTCTGGGCTGCCTCGACCGGCCCAGTGAAGGGGAATATCTGCTCGACGGCCGAAACGTGGCCGATCTGGACGACGATTCCCTGTCGCATATCCGAAACCAGAAAATCGGGTTCATCTTCCAGGCCTTCAACCTCATCCCGCACCTGAATATCGTGGAAAACGTGGAGCTGCCCATGTTCTATATGGGCACGCCCCGGCGCGAACGCATAAAGCGGATTATGGGCGCGATTGAGCGGGTTGGCTTGAAAGATCGGGCACATCACGCCCCCAGCGAGCTATCCGGCGGTGAGCGGCAACGTTGTGCTATCGCCCGAGCCATCGTACACGGCCCAAGGGTCATTCTCGCAGACGAACCGACCGGCAATCTGGATTCGCGTACGGGAGCCGATGTGCTGGACATTCTTCACGATTTGCACGACGAAGGGCGGACGTTGATTATCGTGACCCACGACAACAAAATCGCCAACGCTTTGGAACGGCGCGTTACGGTTAAGGATGGCCTTATCGCCGAGGACTCGCGAGGGGCCGTCTGATGTTTTACAGCATTTTCGAGATCATTCAGCTCGCCGTCCGCTGTCTGGCCGGCAATCTGCTCCGTTCTCTGCTGACGTTGCTGGGCATCATCATCGGCGTGGCTTCGGTCATTTTCATGATGTCGGTGACTGCCGGAGCCGGGCGCCAGATTCTGGAGGAAATGCAACAGCTTGGTCTGCAGAACATCATCGTTAACTCGTCGGAAACATCGGGGGGCGCGGATGAAACCGGCCAAGTCGGGAGCATCAAGAAATACGGACTGACCGAACTCGATATCCAGCAGATTCGCGCGACCTGTCGCGATAGTCTGGAGTTCATTACCCGGGCTCACGAGGTCCGTGAGGAGGTCTGGTGGGGTGGGAAGCTGGTGGACGCCCGCGTCCTCGGCGTGGAATCGGTTTACTTCGATATGCTCAAGTTGAAACCCGAAATCGGCCGCGTGCTCGGCGATATCGACAGCGTGCAACATAAGTTTGTGTGCTGTGTCGGCTCAGTGCTTCTCGACCAACTTGGCGTGGTTCAAGATCGCCGTCAGATCGCCTTCAAGATGCTGGATCTCAATTTCGACGTGGTGGGCGTCTTGGATGAGCCGCGTTTCACCTCGAGGGCACGCAAGGCTCTGGCCAGTGATAAGCAGTACACGATTTATATCCCCGCACAGACGGCGCTGCGTCACTTCGGGACCACCTTCATGTCGAAAGCCCCGGACTCGCAGGGTGGCGTTACGGTTGAGATTGATCAAGCTATTATCGGCGTAAAGAAGGGCCATTCTGTTCTCTCGACGGCCGAGGCCATTCGCCGGATTCTGGAGAGCAACCATCCGATGCGCGACTATCAGATGATCGTGCCCATTGAGTTGCTTCAACAGGAAGAGAAAACCCAGCGGGTTTTTGGCATCACAATGATTTTGATTGCAGGCATCTCGCTGGTGGTGGGGGGCATCGGGATCATCAACATCATGCTGGCCACGGTGACCGAACGTACGCGCGAGATCGGCATCCGGCGTGCCTGCGGGGCCAAACGTCGCCATATTGCAGTGCAGTTTCTGATCGAAACCACCACGTTATCACTGATCGGTGGCGTTATCGGAACGTTGGTCGGCGTGGGAGGTGTTCACGTCGTTGCCCCGCGCATCGGTTGGCCCGCGATTATCACCGGCGAATCCGTGCTTCTTGCTCTGGGCATTTCTTGCGCGGTCGGCATTCTCTTCGGAACCTACCCGGCGATGAAAGCCGCGCGGCTTGACCCCATTGAAGCCCTGCGGTTTGAATAGACGTAAGCCGACAATACCAGCTAAGGGCAGCCATCGCTCTCATCGGCATGCGGCCAATAAGGCCGACGCCTGTCTTATGGCAATGTCAGTGGAATATCTACTCGCACGTCGTGCGAAGCGAGGAAAACTACAAAACTCAATGGACCGCGGGTCAGCGGGCCATGCCGCGGGCACGCTCCGAGCTCTTGATGTTCTTCATCCGCTTCTTCTCAGCCTTGCGACGCTGATCGCTGGGCTTTTCGTAGAAGCTCGAATGGCGCAACTTGCCGAGCATCCCCTCGTTGTCGCAAATTTTCTTCAGGCGCTTCAAGGCCCTTTCCAAGGGCTCGTCCTTCGCGATGGTTACTCTAACCACAGACAACCAACTCCATTCCGAGTCAAAAAAAGAGTTATCAAACGTCGCATCCCACAACAGGATGCTGAAATCCAAACCACGTTCGGATATGATAAGAAAAACGCGCCCAGATGTCAAACGAAAAGCCGCGATTTTATAACATGTTATTTCACAATAGTTTATGCTTTAGTGGCTGGATTGAATGTGGCCGAAAAGCATTATCCAAGGGCTTCTATGCCCCCGAAATGATGTTATGGGCCATTGCGCTGCGACACGAGACATTTTACAATGTACAAAGATTTCTGAGAAAAAAAAAGGAGGCTTTTTCGCGGTGCTGCATGTAACACGTGAAGCAATACGGGAAATCGACAGGGTAGCCATCGAAGAATACGGCTTGCCGGGTGTGGTGTTGATGGAAAATGCCGGACACGGGGCGGCCCGGCTTGCATTGCAGATGCTCGGCGATAAAAAGCAGGCCCGCACAAGTATTGTCTGTGGCAGCGGTAACAACGCGGGGGACGGGTTTGTAATCGCCCGCCATCTGCACAATCGGGGCGTCGCCGTGGAGGTTCGCCTGCTCGCCCCGTCAGAGAAGATTGCCGGCGATGCGCTGGTCAACCTCAAGGTCATCGAAAAGATGGGGCTTGATATCCAGCAGGCCTCGCCAGGGGAGCTTACGTTCGACGGTTCGGACTTAATTGTCGATGCGATGCTGGGTACCGGCTTACAGGGTGATGTCAGAGAGCCGTATTTCTCGGCCATTCGCGCAGTGAATGCGGCCAAGAAGCCGGTGCTCTGCGTGGATATCCCATCGGGGCTGGATGCCGATACGGGACGTATCCTGGGCCAGTGCGTTTATGCCACGCGCACCGCGACGTTTGCCGCTCCGAAAGTTGGCTTCACGCGTAATCATGGCCCGGAAATGGCCGCTTACGTGGATGTAATCGACATTGGCATACCGCGCTCACTTCTCGACAGACAATGAGTTTACCGCGTTTATTCTCACCGATTCTGCCGTTTTCTTTCCCCCTGTAAGTCGGCAGAACCAGTCATTCCTATCATCTTGTGTAGATAATTGCTCCTCGTGTGCCCGGTGCTCTCAACGGCGGATATTGGGTTGACGCTCGGTTTGACTCTTGGGCCAAATGCCGATACAATCACGCGGGTTGTTGGAAGTTATCGAGCCGGCTGATGACGGCGGATGGAAGCTGTCAGGCCCGGTTCTGCCGCTTAAGGAGACACTGTGTCAGGTATCGAGCGTCGTTTTGTTCGCAACATCAGCATCATCGCACACATCGACCACGGGAAATCCACGCTGGCTGACCGACTCATTCAGCACGCCGGCCTGGTGACCGAGCGCGAGTTCCGCGACCAGATTCTGGACACCATGGACATCGAGCGGGAGCGCGGCATCACCATCAAGAGCAACAGCGTCACGCTGCCCTATACCGCACGCGACGGCCATACCTACCAGATCAACCTCATTGATACGCCGGGACACGTGGATTTCTCGTATGAAGTCTCGCGGGCGCTGGCCTCGTGCGACGGGGCGTTGCTGTTGGTGGATGCGTCTCAGGGCGTTGAAGCCCAGACCATCGCCAATCTCTACAAGGCGCTGGAGCACGACCTGATGATTATCCCGGTGGTGAATAAAATTGACCTTGCTTCGGCGGATGTGGACGGGGCACTCGAAGAAATTGACGAGGAACTCAGCCTGCCCATCGAGCATGCCGTCTTGTGCTCGGCGAAAACAGGGCAGGGCGTTGAAGATATTTTCGAGGCCATCGTCAAACTGGTCCCGCCTCCGCAGGATACCTCGGACCGCCCGCTCCGGGCGCTGATCTTCGACGCGGAATATACCTCGTTCCGGGGCACCATTGTCTATTTCCGCGTGGTTGATGGAATCCTGCGCAAGGGCGACCGGATTCATCTGATGCACAGCGACCGCGACCACGACATCGAAGAAATCGGGCGGATGCAGATCAAACTTGCCCCCCGCGATGAGCTGCGCGCGGGCGACGTCGGCTACATGCTGGCGGGCATCAAGAGCGTGGCCGATGCGCGGGTCGGCGACACCATCACCCACCAGAAGCGCGGGGCCGACCAAGCTCTCCCCGGCTTCGAGCAGGTCAAGCCGATGGTCTATTCGTCCATCTATCCCATCGCCAGCGGCGACTACGAAGATCTGGCGGCGGCGATGGACAAGCTCTCGTTAAACGATGCCTCGCTGGTTTTTCAGAAGGATAACTCCGCGGCCCTGGGGCTTGGTTTCCGCTGCGGGTTCCTCGGTCTGTTGCACCTCGACGTGATCCAACAGAGGCTGGAGCGCGAGTACGGCCTCTCATTGGTGCTGACCGTTCCGACCGTGGTCTATCACATCACACTGAGCAATGGGGATGTGGTCGAGGTGGACAACCCCTGCTACTATCCCGACCCGGCGACCATCCGCAAAACTGAAGAGCCGTTCATCCGCACCTCGATCATGGTGCCCGACCGCTACATCGGGCCGGTGATGGAGCTGTGCCTGAACGCGCGGGGCGTGAACTCCAAAACCAATTATCTGGGCCGCAATCGTGTGGAGATCCTGTTCGACATCCCGCTCGCCGAGGTCATCTATCACTTCTACGACAATCTCAAGCGCATCACCCAGGGCTACGGCTCGTTGGATTACACCCCGCTGGACTACCGCGAGACGCATCTGGTCAAGCTGGATATCCTGGTGAACAGCGAGCCACTGGAACCCCTGTCGCAGCTTGTGTTCCGCGACAAGGCCCGTGAATACGCGATGCACGCCTGCAAAAAGCTCGAAGAGACCATCCCCCGCCAGAACTTCAAGATCGCCATCCAGGGTGCCATCGGCGGTACCATCATCGCCCGGCGCACCATCAACCCCTATCGCAAGGACGTCACCGCCAAGTGCTACGGTGGTGACATCACCCGAAAGCGCAAGCTGCTCGAAAAGCAGAAGAAGGGCAAGAAGAAGATGAAGATGGTCGGCCAGGTCGCCATCCCCCAGGAAGCCTTCGTCGCCGTCCTCAAAGCCGATCAGAAGTGACCGTCCGATGTCGCAGGCGCTTGTCACCCAGCAGGATATCATCGCCGGGCTGCGGCGGGTTGGGCTGGCTCCGGGCGAGGTGGTGTTCGTCCATTCCTCGCTCAGCGCCTTTGGCCATGTGCAGGGTGGGGCGGACGCGGTCATCGAGGCTCTGCTCGAATGCGTCGGGCCGGAGGGTACCGTGGTGGTGCCGACCTTCACCTGGGAGAT
>CAZBCO010000103.1:0-10397 GCA_964490295.1 uncultured Planctomycetota bacterium | reverse complement strand
GCCCGAAGCCGAGTACCAGGAGACCCTCGACAAGGCCCGCGCGTTGGTGTGCGCGCTGGGGCTGGAAAGCGAGATGAGCCGATTGCAGATTGACGAATGAACAGGGGGGAGCGTCCGGACCCAGCGGTTTTTCTTCAAGCGCATAATCCGGGAGGCAAACTATGGCGACGTTTAAGACGGTGAACCCTCTGGTCAGCGGGCCGGGAGTCTTCCAGCAACTGGGCGAAGTGGCGAAGGGGCTGGGGCGACGCGCCCTGCTGGTCACTGGTCGCTCGGCGATGCGTCAGGCGGGCGTGACCGACCGGGCCTGCTTGCTGCTTGATGCGGCAGGTGTCGATGTGCGGCTGTTTGAGGAGATCGGCGGCGAGCCGACCGCGGCCCAGTGCGATGCCGGGCGAGCGCGCGTTCGTGAGGAAGGATGCGATTTGATCATCGGTCTGGGCGGCGGCAGCCCGATGGACGCCGCCAAGGCCATTGCGGCTCTGGCCGATGCCGATGCCCCCGCCGCCGAATACATCGCAGGGCGCACGGCTGACGCCCCGCACCCGCTTCCCTGCATCGCCATTCCCACCACCAGCGGCACCGGAGCCGAGGTGACGCCCAACGCCGTGGTCAGCGACCCCGACGCGGGCCTGAAGGCCAGCATCCGGGGGGCGGGCGTCCTGCCTGTCGCCGCTCTGCTCGACCCCGAACTCACGCACTCCTGCCCGCCGGAGGTGACCGCCGCGTCGGGGATGGACGCCCTCACGCAGGCGATCGAGTCGTATGTCTCAATTCACGCCACGCCACTGACCGAGGCCCTCAGTTTCGATGCCGCGCGGCTCCTGCTGGGGAATCTGGTCGCGGCCTACCGGGACGGAAACGACGCCGCAGCCCGCGAAGCCTGCTCCTACGGCAGCCTGATGGCCGGCATCGCCCTGGCCAACGCCCGGCTCGGCGTGGTCCACGGCATCGCCCATCCGCTCGGCATCCGCTACCATATTCCGCACGGCCTCTGTTGTGCGGTCCTGTTGCCGGTGTCCATCCGTCTGAATAGAGCCGCCGCGCACCACAAGTATGGCCGCCTCTCGCAGGCCGCCGGGCGTGATATCGCGGAGGCGGTTGACGCGATGCTGGATGCGATGAACCTGCCCCGCACGTTGGCGGCCTATTCCATCCCCTCGGAAGAGTTTGCTTCCATTGCCAGGGAGAGCTTGCCCTCCGGTTCGCTCAAAGCCAACCCCAAGCCCGTGGTTGCCGCTGATATCGTTGCTATGCTGGAGCAGATAGCTTTCTGACCGTTGCGGCTCGATAAAACTTGAATTGCTTCGGGGGCGTGGGGATAATAAAAGCTCGTTTCATTCCCGGCCGATGTTGTCATCACAGTGGAGTTTTTCCGATGCGAACTTTTCTAACGGCTCTTTCTCTCTCTCTGGCGACAGGCTTGATCGGCGGCTGCTGCAGCCCGGAAAAGGCTCAGCTTGAGAAGGATTATAATGCCCCGCTGCCTCCGGGCCAGTATGCGCTTCGGAAGGTCACCGACCTGAGCCAACTGCCGGACCTGACGATGGCCTGCCTCGACACCTACGCTCTTCGCGGGGCGATCGAACGCAGTTTGAACTACCTCAGCAAGCCGTCCAGCCGCACGTTTTTCCCCTCTGGGCCGTTCACCCACGAGCAGAACGTCGCCAGCCTCCAGGCGATGCTCGAACTGTTGAATCGTGAGCTTTCGCCAAAACAACGTGAGCAGGAGATTTTGAGGAGGTTCGACTTCTGGGTCTCGGTCGGGTGCGACGGCGAGGGGACGGTACTTTTTACCGGATATTACACCCCGATTTTTGATGCCTCCATGACGAAGACGGACCGGTTCCGATACCCGCTTTACAAGGCTCCGGAGGACTTGGTGAAGTTGCCGGACGGCAGCCCGTCGGCCCCGATGCCCGACCGCGGGACCATCGAGGAGGACAACCTCTACCAGGGCAATGAGCTGGTCTGGCTGGCCGACCCGTTCCAGGTTTACATCTGTCATATTCAGGGTTCGGTGCGACTGCGGATGCCCGACGGGAAAGAAATCACCGTGGGTTACTCTGCGAATAACGGGCACCCCTACAAGGGCATACGTGAGCCGATGATTCGTGATGGCGTGCTGGGTAAGAACGCCGGGTTGCCCTCGATGCTCCGGTATTTTGAGAGCCATCCGGAAGCCGTGCCGCGCTATACCCGGAATAACCCGCGCTTCGTTTTCTTCGAGCTGTCCGGCGACGACGCCCCGCGCGGCTGCCTCAACGAGCCGGTGACCGCGATGCGCAGCATCGCCACCGACAAGAGCATCTTCCCGCGGGCCGGGCTTACGCTGATCGATGCCACGCTGCCGCAACGTATGACCGACGGCAAGATTCGCAACCTGCCCTACACCGGGTTTGCCCTGGATCAGGACGCGGGCGGGGCGATCCGTGCTCCGGGCCGATGCGATGTCTATATCGGGATGGGCGACGACGCCGGGGAATTGGCCGGCCGGGCGCTCAGCGAGGGCCGACTCTATTATCTGTTGCTCAAGCGCTGACCGTTGCGCTTTGAGCGGAGGCTTGAGCGGCGGCGTTTCGACGCCGGTCGAATCCGGCGGGCAACAGCTTGCCCTCGCGATCGGGCCTTCGGCGGCGTTCAATCTCCAGCACGGCAGCGGTCACTTCCAACTCGTTCAGCCGCTTTTCGACCAGCGGCCGTGATCCCTTGGGTACCACCACCGTAAACAGCAGGTTATTCCGCCGGGCAAAGGCGTTGAAACTCTCCCACTGTTCGGCGGTGTGCGGGTGCTCAATAGAGTCCGCCGTCTCGATCTCGTAAAGTTCAAACCCCTCACCGGTGGCGGTGACGTCGGGCACGTGTCCGCGTCCCACCCCGCGCCAGGCGATCTCTCCCGGCGGGTCCCAGCCTTCGACGTGTGCCCGCACGTTGCCATGCCCCGCCGCCGCCAGACCTCGGGCCAGCATCTGAACCATCAAATCATGCTCTGCTTGTGAAGAACGCACTTGGGACATAACTTCCTCCCGCATTGATCAAACCCCCTCAAGAAACACCGTACTCCTTACCCCAAACCTTCAGTATTAGTATACCTGCTGAAAACCCCCGATGCAAATAAAAGTGGCGTGAAAAAAAGATTCAGGCTCTTTCAGCGGGTTGCGAGCCAGGATGGCCTCCTGTCACCTCAGGCGCTTACTCCATGGGAGCTATTTAAACACCTCGAAATACCGTTCGAAAAATCGCTCCGGATTCACGCCGAAGGCGACCTCGTGCGGGCCGTTGGGGGAGGGGGCCCATTGCGTCCGGCCCAGCAACTCCGGGGCGTCCAGTTCCACCTCGACCGTACCCCGGTCGAACGAGCAGACCGCCTCGTCGAACAGCGTGACCGCCGCGAGCGGATCGTGGAAGGTGATGACATCTCGGTCGGGCGTAAACCAGCATTCCGCGAAATCAAGCACGGTGCGCAGCAGCCCGCTTTGGAATCGCTGCCGCACCTCGTCGGCGGGCATGCGGCACTGGGTCGTCACGTCCAGCCCGATGGAGCGATGGACAGCGACGGGCGACCGGTAAACGATCCGGGCGGCGTGCGGGTCGCACAGGGCGTTCCACTCCAGCGGCCTGCGATTCGGCACCTCGCCGAAAACGCCGACCATCATCACCAGCTCTTTGAGCAGCGGAGCGAGGCCCGGGTCCGTGGCGAACAGCAGGCCGAGGTTGGTCAGCGGCCCGATGGACAGCAGCGTAATTTCGCCGGGATGCTCGCGGATGGTGCGGCGCAGGAACTCAATCGCCTCGCCGCGTGGGAAGTCTTTTTGATGGCTCCAGTTCGCCAGCGCCGGGGTTTGGTTCACATCGGTCTGTTTCTGGGTAATGACCAGCGGCTGGTCGGCTCCCGGCAGGACCGGGATATTCCGGCCCGCCGCCCGGCACAGGGCGTCCACCAGTTGGGCGCGTTCCAAGGCCCCGCCGGTAACGGTGGTCACGCCCAACAACTCGCATTCCGGCTGGGCCAGCAGGTAAGCCAGGCACACCGCGTCATCAATATCGGAGCCAATATCGGTGTCGAGCAAAATCTTCTTCATATTCCAACTTTCGAATCGGCTTTCATCGGGGCGGTATTATTCCGACGGCTTGTCCTCAGGTTTGGGGGCGGCCTCGTCGGGAGGCGAACTTCCGTGGCGCTTCGCGGCGGCGCGGGCGACCTCGTTCAGGTTGCCCGGACGGGATTTTGACGCGATGCTTTGAGCGTGCTTCTTGGCCTCCCGGCTGCGCACCATCTCCCATCGCACGGCGACCAGCAGCACCACGAATGTCACCGCACCCAGCATCACGGTCAGCCAGACCAAACTGTTGGATTTCTCATATTCCACACGCAGCAACCGCCGGGCCACGACCACCAGAGCCTGCTGTTCAAACTTCGCCCGGCTGGTAAAACGTCGCATCTTCATAAACACGCCGTGTGCTCGAACCACATCTTTGCTCTGAAAACCGCGTGGTTCTTCAAGTGTGAAGACCCAGAACAACTCCCCGGTTCGGGTTCGGATGGGGCACCAGTAGAGGGTCTCGATGCCGGCGATGTTCGGCTCCTTGCGATTCTTCTGGGTCATAATCAGCGTACCGTCCACCACCACCGCTTGCCCCCGTGCGGCTGCCGGATCGCGCAACAGGGCGTCCGGTGTAAGGTTTTTATCGGCCTTCTGTTGCAGTTCGGTCTCGCTCATCCGGCGAACCTGGTTCAAGAGGTAATAGAAGGGTTTGGGTTCGTGGGCGAAGGTGCCGTCGCGGACGCCTTCCAGGGATTTCGGGTCCGTGGCATAGTGTGAGCCGTCCACCTCGCGGGCAATCACCACGGGCGTCGGCATCGGTTTCGCGTCTTTCGGCGACCCCGTCGGGATATGGGGAAAGTGGAACAGATAGCTCCCCGTTACGTTCACCCGGTCGTTCATGTCCACGCCGACCATTTCATGAGCGGTATAGACCAGGTACACCTCGCCCTTGGCGTTAACGATTTCGTATTGGACCGGCTTGGTAATGTCCACGTCGGGAATGGCGAGATCCTGTCGCGGTTCGACGGTCAGGACGTCGCCGGACAGCGTCATCGTCTGGCCCACCTTGAACTGGTCGGCTTGCCCGGGCGGTGGGGCGGGAATGGCGTCTTGCTTAAGCTGGGCTTGATCCGCGATTTTGCATTGGTAAAGAAGATAATAGAAGGGGTAGATATCTAACGTATTGCTTGCAACCACCAGGTCCAAGGTTGTCGGATCGGTCAGATAGGAGGGGGGTTCTTTCGCCTCATCGGGGTCGGCTTTGGCGGGATCGAAGACATCGGCATCGACACGACCCATCGGGCGCTCTGGTTCGGTGGGTGCTTCAGGAGCCGCCGGTGGCGGGGCCGTTGGTTTCCCGGCATCACCCAACTGCCGGCTCAGGCCATAAATCAACACAAACAGGCCGCTGGCCAGCGCCACCGCGATAAACAGCCCGCGGAAAGGATTGGCGGCAGGTTTTTCCGACCTGGTCCCGAATTTCATCTCGTACTCCTCGGCATCGTGGTTGCGTCTGTCATACCAAACGCGATTCGAGAGTCGATGGTTCACTACTCGATGCCGGCCCCGCCGGCGGTCCAGACCGGAAGACCTCCGTGGCCCGCCCATGCACCTTATTAGAAGATGATATCGCCGAAGTCGGTCCGGGTCAATTGCCAAGGTGGCCAAATGTCGCCATGATGACCCAAACCGCTTAATCTTCGTTGCAGAGGCCTTGTCCGCAGGTGCCGCGGAGAGAGGAATCTGCGTTTTGCATCGTCCCGGCGAGATTTTTTCATTGCATTGGGGAGCGTCGGCCTCTATAATGCCGTTTCTGCAAGCCGGGGTGCGGGCATTGTGTGGCCGCACATCGGAGGCTTGCTGAACATAATTGTTATTCAGTTGGAAACCTTTCGATGAGCGTAGCGACGGACAAGGAGAAAAAAGGGAAGGTCATAGAAGAGTTTCGTACACATAATAGCGACACCGGTTCGCCGGAGGTTCAAGTTGCTATTCTCACCGAGCGCATCAATCACCTCTCCGAGCATCTGAAGGGCCATAAGAGCGACCATGCGTCGCGTCGCGGCCTGCTGAAGATGGTTGGAACCCGGTCGGCTTTGCTCAAATATGTAGCCAAGAAGGACTGGGCGAGGTATCGGCAGCTCATCGAAAGACTGGGATTGCGGAAGTGAGAAGGCGGCATGACCAAGGGTATGAGATGGTGTCAGGAGGAATGGATTGGCATTTGCGGTTGAAAGAGAAGTTGGCGGCAAGACGTTACGGATTGAAACGGGCGATATAGCGAGGCAGGCACACGGGGCGGCGCTGGTTCGATTTGGGGATACGGTGGTACTGGTGACCGCGGTCACCTCTGAGTCGCGTCCCGACATTGATTTTTTTCCCCTGTTTTTACAATACCGGGAAAAGCTGTCGGCCGTTGGGAAAATCCCCGGCGGGCGCTTCATGAAGCGCGAGGGGCGGCCCACGACCAAAGAAGTGCTGACCATGCGGCTGATGGATCGCCCGCTGCGTCCGCTCTTCCCCCCGACCTATAAGAACGAGGTTCAGATCAGCAGCGTGGTGCTGTCGGCCGACAACGATTGTTGCGACCCCGACGTGCTGGCGATGGTCGGCGCCTCGGCGGCCCTCTGCATCTCACCGATCCCCTTCAACGGGCCGGTGGGCACCGTGAGGCTCGGCCGCCTGAACGGCGAGTATCTGGTGAACCCCACGAACCCACAGGTCGAGGCGTGCGACTTTGTCCTCATCGTTTCGGGCACACGCGACCGCGTGGTGATGCTCGAAGGCGAGGCCAACGAGGTTCCGGAAGACGAGATCGCCGAAGCCATCCTCTTTGCCCAGAAGGCCCTGCAGCCGATCATCGAGATGCAGGAAGAGCTGGTCGCCAACATCGGCGTGAGCAAGGACATGGCCCCCGAAGACCGCTTTGACTACGATCTGTATCGTCTGGTCAAAAACAAGGCCGAGGAACGCGTCCGCAACAAGATCACGATGCCCACCAAGCAGATGCGTAACAACGCTCTGAAGGACATTCGGGATTCGTTGATTGAAGAGATGTGCGGTGAGGATGAGAAAAATCCCGCCGACCCCAAGCAAGTCAAGGCCTGCTTCGAGCGCCTGATCGGCGAGATCGTTCGCTCTTCTGTCGTTTCGGGACAGCGGATTGACGGACGCAGCCTCGACGACCTCCGAACCATTGAATGCCAGGTCGGCGTCCTGCCCAGGACGCACGGCTCGGCCCTGTTCCGGCGCGGCGAGACCCAGGCTCTGGTCACCGCGACGCTGGGCACGAGCATGGACGAGGAGCTCGTGGTCACGCTGCAAGATGAGTATTCCCGTAAGTTTATGCTTCAATACAGCCACCCCAGCTGGGCCGTGGGCGAGACTGGCCCGGACCGTGGTCCGAGCCGTCGCGATATCGGGCACGGGGCCTTGGCCGAAAAGGCTTTGGCGAAAGTCCTGCCCGACGATTTCCCCTACACCCTGCGTCTGGTGTCGGATATCCTCGAGTCCAACGGCTCGACCTCGCAGGCCTCGGTCTGTGGGGCGACGTTGTGCCTGATGGATGCGGGCGTGCAGATTCGCCGCCCAGTGGCCGGCATCTCCGTGGGTCTGGTTGAGCACGAGGGCAACGCCCATCTGATGACCGACATTACCGGCGACGAAGATCACTTCGGCGACATGGACTTCAAACTGGCCGGCACCCAGGTCGGGATGACCGCCCTGCAGGTCGATGTCAAGAACACCGGCCTGACCGAGTCGATGATTCGTCAAGCGATGGAGAAGGCCAAAGCGGCGCGGATGAAAATCCTCCGCTACATGGTCGAGACCCTGCCGGAGCCTCGCGAGGCGATCTCCGGTCTGGCTCCCCGGCTGCTTCAGGTCAAGATTCATCCCGATGAAATCGGCAAGCTGATCGGCCCCGGCGGCAAGATGATCCGCAAGATCGAAGAAGAGACCGGCGCCAAGGTCGAGGTCGAGGACAGCGGTGTGGTCACTGTCTCGTCCCCCGACGCAGCCAAGGCCGAAGCCGCCCGCGACTTCATCTCCAAGATGTTCGAACGGCCTGAAGTGGGCAAGATTTACGAAGGCCCCGTGACCGGCATCAAGGATTTCGGAGCTTTTGTCGAAATCCTGCCCGGAACCGACGGCCTGTGCCACGTCTCGGAGCTGGCCGACAAGTTTGTCGACAGCGTCGAGAACGAGGTGAAGATGGGCGACGTGCTCCGCGTCAAGGTCATTGCCCTCGACAACCAGGGCAGGATCAAGCTGAGCCGTAAGGCCGTCTTGAAGGAAGAGCAAAGCTAGGTGCGGCTTGGTGTCGCACCTTTGAACAGAGGTTCTGGCTAAGCAAGGAGACATCACCCGGCTCAGTCTGTGAAGTGGCAGACGGGCGTCGATGTCTCGCGTTACCGCGACCCAGGCATGGTGTCCTGTGTCGCACAGCAACGGAGGTCCCGTTATGGCGACTGGTGCAGTGAAGTGGTTTGATCCGGAAAAGGGTTTTGGGTTCATTACGCAGGACAACGGCGAAGACGTCTTTGTCCATTGGCGTCAGATCGAGAGCGACTCCTCGTTCAAGACCCTCGAAGAGGGTGAGCGGGTGGAGTTCGAAGTGACGCAGAGCGATAAGGGCCTCCAGGCCGAGGGCGTGAAGCGAATCTCCGAGTAGCCCACTCCGCGACGTGATAACTATCGGCCCGGATGAGTGCCCCGCGCTCTTGTCCGGGCCGTTCCTTTCCATTCCAAGGGGTTGTCGGTGATGCGGGCGAACGAGCCAAAGTTCGGGGGCGATTGGGAAGCTCTGGCCACACTGACCGCCGGGCTGGCCCACGAAATCAAGAATCCGCTCAGCACCATCAACATGAACCTCCAACTGCTCCAGGAGGAATGGGCCAACCCCAAGACCCCCAAGGAAAGCCGAACCTATCGCAAACTCCAGACCCTTCAGGGCGAGGTTCAACGGCTCAAACACACTCTGGAAGATTTCTTGCGGTTTATCCGGTCCGAAGCTCTGGAATGCGAACCCACCGACATCAACGAGCTGCTCGCCGACGTTGCCGAGTTTGTCGAACCCGAGCTGGCCAGGGCCGGCATTGAGCTGCGAGAGCAATACTCCGCCGAGCTGCCGCCCTGCATGGCCGATCCGAGGCTGCTCAAGCAGGCCATCCTCAACCCCATCCTTAATGCCCAGCAGGCCATGCCTCAGGGCGGCCAGATTCTGCTCCGAAGCTCCCGCGAGGCCCACTGGCTTCGCGTGGACATCATCGACAACGGCCCCGGCATCCCGGACAGCATCCGCGACAAGGTGTTCGCCCCCTTCTTCACCACCCGGCCCGACGGCGTCGGGCTGGGCCTGGCGATGACCACGCGAATCATCGAGCAGCATCACGGCCGGATGGACCTTCAGTCGGCACCGGGCAAAGGCACCGATTTCATCATTCGCCTGCCGGTGAGCGGGGAGGAGGCCCCGTGAGCCGACCGGTCCGCATCCTGATTATCGACGACGAGCCGGCCCACGCCGAGGCCAGCGCCGAGGCCCTCGACCGGGAGAACTACCACTGCATTCAAGCCCACAGCGCCGCGGATGGGATGCGGCGGATTGACGCCGGTAACATCGATATCATCGTCACCGATCTGGTGCTCCACGCGGAGATCGACGGGATGGATATCCTCCGGCATGCCCTGGAGCGGCTCCCCGACGGCGCGGGCGTCGTGGTCACCGGCCACGGCACCATTCCCAGCGCGGTCGAGGCCATCCAGCTCGGCGCCGCCAGCTACCTGACCAAACCGGTCGATATTCAGGAGTTGCGAGCCGTGGTGGCCAAGGCCGTTGCCAACCTGGGCCTGCGCCGCGAGAACCGAGAATTACATCAGGCGCTCGATAAACGCTTCGGCTTTGAACAGATTACCGGTAATGACCCCAAGATTCTGAGGATTCTCGACACCCTCCAGCAAATCGCCCCGACCGATGCGACCGTGCTGATCTACGGCGAAAGCGGCACCGGCAAGGAGCTGGTGGCCAAGGCCATCCACTACAACAGCCCCCGCCGCAACCGTCCTTTTGTCGCCCTGAACTGTGCCTCGCTCAGCGAAAGCATCCTCGAAAGCGAGCTCTTCGGCCACGAGAGAGGCTCGTTCACCGGTGCCAATCAGGAGCGCGTCGGGCGGTTTGAGTACGCCGATGGCGGCACCCTGCTGCTCGACGAGGTCGGCGACATGCCGATGAGTACCCAGATTAAGCTGCTTCGTGTTATCGAGGAGCGGCAGATCACCCGTGTCGGCAGCAACGAACCCATCGACGTCGATGTCCGTTTGCTGGCCGCCACCAACGCCGACCTGCCCCGGCTG
>CAZBCO010000102.1:0-5109 GCA_964490295.1 uncultured Planctomycetota bacterium | reverse complement strand
TGATGCGCTGGCCCCTGAGGTAGAGATGGTCGGGGGAGTTCCACGGACAGCCTGCTATGTCAATTGACAGTGGCGCAGGGTGGGTACTGTTCGGTATATGGCACGCATTGAGCGGGGCGTGATGCCGGGGGGCACATCACGGTGGACAACGCGGGTTCGGCGAGACAATATAAGGGTGGCTTTGGGCGAGGAACTCCGTGGCTGGGCAGCGGGTCCGTCGTTTGTGGCGGTTTTCGTCGCCTCGATCGGCGCTGCAACATTTGCCCGCTCCATTAGCCTCGGTTCAGGCTGGCTGATCCCACTACAGCCAGAACTTAGGGCGACGGATGTTTGGCTTGACGCCCCCCGCCTGTGTGTGATAAGCTCTGGCACGAGGTGGGCGGTTTCTGTCGGGTATCCACTGGATTCCATCCGTCCCGTGTCTGTTGATCTGCGCCGACAAGCCATTCGGAAAGGAGTTTCAGAGTGGGAGTCCTCAAAGGATGTCAACCCCGCGACGAGGTGCTCAAGGGCGACCTCGAAGATTCCATTTTTGCAGCGGACTTTGGCGACTTGGTCGCCGACACCGCCCCTAAAGTGTACAAGAACGCCAAAACCTTCTTCCAAAACACCTATCCGACAAAACAGCTTTGCAAGGTGTGTGAGACCGTCTTCAACCGCTTGGCCAGCTCCGGAGAGGGTGGGGCTACCATCCGGCTGAGCACAGGCTTCGGGGGCGGCAAAACCCATACGCTGATGGCGCTCTGGCATCTGGCCAAGAACATCAACGACGCCTCGATGGGCACCGAACTCCTGCCTGCCGCCGGACGTCCGACATCGTTGACGGTGATCGGCATCGACGCGGGGAAGGCGGGTGTGCCCAATTTCGCCACACACGGCAGAACCGTGGTCCACAGTCTTCACGGCGAGGTGTTCTACCAACTGGGTGGGGCACGGGCGCTGAAGAGCCTCGGCGACGCCGACCATCCGGAGAGTTCGCCGGGCGATGCTGAAATCCGCGCTGCCTTTCCCGACGGCCCGGTGCTCATTTTGCTGGACGAGTTGGTGGTCTACATGGCCAAGCTGTCCGAACGCGGCCAAGGCAACCTGCTGGGCTTCATCAAGTCACTCAGCTCCGTCGTGGAGAAGCAGAACGCGGTGCTGATTGTCACCGACCCGGCGGGTCAGGCTGCTTATGCCGCCGAGGCCGCAAAGATCGACCGGACGCTCGCCGAATCCGCCGCAGGCAAGCTGGACGACATGTTCGACCGAAAGGTCTCGGATTTTGACCCCATCGGGGACGAGGCCCCTCGTGTCATTGTCCGCCGCCTCTTCAAGAAGGTCAAATCCACCGACGCCGAAAAGACCTCCGCCCAATACCACCAACTTTACAGCCGAGTGGCTGAGGAGCAGCCCGGCCTGCTGCCTGCCAGCGCGGCCAGTGCCGAGTATGCCAAGCGCATCGTCGAATGCTATCCCTTCCATCCCCGGCTTCTGGAAACCGCCCAGAACCGCTTGGGTGCGATGGACGACTTTCAGAAGAGCCGCGGCGTGCTCCGGCTCTTCGCCCGCATCCTCCGCGATGTGTGGGAAGCCCAAAGCGACCTTCCCCTGATTACCGGTGGGGATATCCATTGGGACAGCCCGCGAATCCAGGGCGATTTGCTCCAGCGCCTGAAGCGCGACGCCTTCAAAACGGCGGTCTCCGCCGACATTGAGGGCCATGCCCGCGAGTTGGACGACGGGGGACGCGGGGTACACAGCCGCGTGGCGTCCGCGCTCCTGCTCGAAAGCCTGCCCCTGCACCCCAACAGCGGCCTCGATGCCGCCGATCTGACCCTCGCCGTGCTTCGGCCCGACGAGGCCGGACACGAACCCTCCGAAGCGCTGGACCGGTTGCTGGGCGTTTGCTGGCATACCTACCCGATGCCGGGCGAACGCGGATACCAGTTCCGCTACGACCCCAACGTCATCAAGCAAATCGAAGAGATGATCTCGCGGGTACCCAGAGAAGACGCTTACAGCAGGATTCAGAGCCAAGTGCAACAGGATTTTGCCGGTGTGGGGTTCAAGCTCGCTGCCTGGCCCGACGCGGCCAGGGATGTGCGGGATTTCCCAACGCTTCAACTCGTCTTATGTGACGACGAGGAGCGAGCCAAGGCCGTCTGCTCCTGTGCCGACGACAGCAACCCCGACGATCCGATGCCACGCAAGTATCTCAACGCCATTGTCGGCGTCGCGGCAACGCCCGGCAACCTGCGTCGGGCCGTCGAATGTGCTCAACGCCTGACCGCTGCCGAACGGCTCGAAGCCGCTCACAAGGGCGAGACCGGCAAGCTGGTGCGAGAGCAACTCCAGAAAATCAAGCCCGAATACATTCGGCAGTTCCGGCTCCAAGCCTTTCGGGCGTTTGACGTGGTGGTGGTGCATGGTAAAGTGGCGGGCCATCTCGACGAAAAGTACCAGGTGGCCGAAGAGCAAATCCTCCAGCGAGCCTGCGGCCAGACCTGCCTGGGAAAGTTTCTCGACGACAACCGTCTGATCTACCAACCGGGCGATGCTCTGGATTCACAACTATTCCTCAGCAAAGTCCTGTCGGGCACCACCCCCCTGGCCGACAACCCCGAGGCTTAGACCGGCAAGGCGGTTTACGAACGCTTCATGTCCGCGCCCGATCTGCGTCTCGTGCCCGACCACGGAGTGGTTCGGAAAACCCTGCTCAAGGCGGTGACGGACGGCAAGCTGGTCGTTCGCCTGGGCGATGGCCGGGCCTATGACGCTGAGGGGTGTGTCGGGGGTGAACCCGGCTTGCGGCGGCGCTATCCCACCGAAACCTTGACCAGTTTTCCGCTGGACGACACGCTGCTCGTTACGCGGGCGAACAGCGCGACCGCTGCGGCCTGGCTGGAAGAAGACAAGGTCGTCCCGCCGGGCGACGGCGACGGCGACCCCGTTCCCCAGCCGCCGCCCCCGCCCGAACCGGCGGTGGTCACGGCCACGACCTGGGAGCAGATTCTGGAATATGCCGCCGAGCGCCCCCTGCTGAAGCTTCAACTGATCGCCGACAAACCCTCGGACGCCGCTGCCCTGGCCGGTCTCGCCCAGCCGCTGGGGGCCGATTCGCTCACCCTCGGCGTCTCCGTCAGCGGCCAATTCAAGGACGCGGGGTTTGCCAACTTCGCCGTCAATGACGTGCGCCCCAACCACGCGGTCAAGCCGTTGGCCATCGCCCAGACGCTCTTTACCGCAATGACAGAGGCCACCCAGTACGAGGCCAGCCTGACGCTGCTCTTCGGGGTGGCGGGACGCGGCGGGATGGGAGGAGCGCTCCGCACCTTGTCCGAGAACGTGCCGCAGGAGATTCGACCCGAAGCCAAGTTCGACAAACCGCCAGGAGCCAAACGGTGACCGACATCCGTCAAGCGACCTATGCCCTCCGTGTGGTTCGCCGCCGCGCGGGCGACGCCGCGATTGTCTACCGCCGCCGCCTGACGCCCAAGGGGCAGGAATTGTTTGACCGCGTGGCCGCCATCTCGCCGCTGGCCTTCTCCGCCGGAGCCGGGCTGTTGCGAGCCGCGGTGCGAGCCACCGCCGGAGCTGCCACCAAGCTGACCACCGGACCGTTCCACCCGCTCGACCCCGACTGGGGGGCGCGGGTGGCCTGTTATGCTCTGGTGGCCCGTGGGCTGCGCCGTGCCGACCGACTGCACCATGCCGCCGAGAACTTCCGCGATGCCGACGGAGCCGAGGCCGCCTGGTGGTTCGGCCTGATGATGAACGGGCAGCGGAAGCGTGCGGTCCGCGCCCTGCGCATTCTGGTGGAGGCGGTGAAGTGAACCCGCTGGACAACCGGGCCCGGCGGCTGCCCTTGAAGGGCTGAACCGCCGCGCGGAAAGAGGCAGCAATATTCGAGGAAAACCCATAGATGCCCAGGCAAGACCGACCGCGACTGCTGATTGAAGACTGGCTCCCCGCCGCCGCCATCGGCGTCGAATGTATGCGCGAGAACAGCACCGGGCTGCACCCGCCGCCCAACCGCATGCACGTCTGGTGGGCGCGGCGGCCATTGACCGTCTCCCGCGCCGCGGTCCTCGCCTCGCTCCTCCCCGCCGACTTCCCCCGTGAGGTGTTCGAGAGGCTCCTGGGCTTTGGGCGGCCTGGTCGTGAACTGGTTGAGATACGTCGTCGCATGGATACCGGCGAGCGTGTCGAAGGCAGTTTTGCCTGCCCGCGAGCGTTCACCGGCTTTATTCTGCCTTCCGACAGAGCCAACGCCTCGAACGCGGCCACGTCCTTGTGGGGCGACGCGGCCATCGTGCTCGACCCGATGTCCGGCGGCGGCTCGATCCCCCTGGAGGCCGCCCGCGTCGGATTCGACGCACGGGCCAACGAATATAACCCGGTGGCCTGTTCGGTGCTGGAAGCGACGGTTGATTATCCGTTTCGTTTCGGCAAAGAACTGGCAGAAACGACCCGGCGATGGTCCAAGGACTGGGAAGAACGAATTGCCGAGCGGCTTGCTGAGTTCTACCCCGAACACAAGTTTGTATCGGTGCATGCCTACATCTTCGCCCGGACGGTGCCCTGCCCGGACACGGGGCACGCGACGCCGCTGGTGCCGGACTGGCATCTCTTGAAGCCGGCGCGGCATACCGAGTGCGACGAGCGTTGCACGTTCGCGGTGCCGGTGGTGGACGCGGCGAAGGGCACGTGGACGATTGAGGTGAGGCAGGGCGGGCGCGGCGCCGGGCGGATGGCCAAGGCCCCGTCGGCGACCTATGCACGCGGCAAGGCGGTCTCGCTGTTCACCGGGCGGGCCATCGACGCCGACTATATCAAGACCATGGCCCAGCAGGGGCGGATGGGCAGCGCCCTCTACGCCGTCGCAATCAAGACCCCCCAGGGCCTCCGGTTCGAGCCGCCCCGGCAGGCCGACCTCGACGCGCTCGACGCCGCCGAAAAAGAACTGGCACGGCTCCGCCCCGATTGGGAACAACGCAATATCATCCCGACGGAACAAATCCCCATTGGTGACAAGACCGGCGAACCACTGGCTCGTGGAATGTTACACTGGGCGGACATGTTCGCGCCGCGCCAGCTTTTGTGCATGGGGGTGCTGGTGGAGGAACT
>CAZBCO010000101.1:0-3757 GCA_964490295.1 uncultured Planctomycetota bacterium | reverse complement strand
TCAAGGCGAAGCCGGGAACCAAGCTGGTCAGCACCAGCGGCGCGCCCGTCCCCTTACCCGACGCCCTGCGTCCGTCACGTCCGCCGGACCTGACGCGGGTCGACGGCGGCGGAAGCTCGTGGGTGACGGAGGGCGGGGCCTGGATTCGCGGCGGGGCCGGGTTCGACGGCAAGCGGGTCCATTGCCATTGCGGCAGCCAGTCGCGCTTCGGGTTCGACTACTTCGCCCGCTCGTTCCTGCCGGAGGTCGACCGCTTCAGCGTGCTGGTGGTCGACAGCAACAACAACGAGATCGTGCGCATCGGGCGTTACGGCAACATCGACGACGGCGTCCCGCTGATCAAGGAGGGCGGCCCGCCGAATCCCCGCTCGCTGGGCGGCGACGAGGTCGGGATCATGCACGCCCAGATGCTCACCGTTGAGAGCGACCGGCGGCTGTTCATCGGCGACCTCGGCAACGCCTGCATCCGCAGCGTCCAACTCGGCTACCACACCAGCGAGCAAGTCCGGCTGAAGGATGTGCCCGGCAAATGAGCGACGGGACGGGGCGAGGGCGGTGCGCCTGCCCCGTCCGCCTTGGCGGCGGCTGGACTTTATCCGGCGAGCCGGTATGATGGGGCAGTACGTTTGGGCTTATCGGAGGGCGACATGCGTTACAAACCTTACGGTTCCACGGGCAAAAAGGTCTCGGTCATCGGGTTCGGCGGGATGCGGTTCGACCAGGAGCGGCCCGACGAGGAGAATGCCGAGCTGGTGCGCTACGCCTGTTCGCAGGGCATCAACTATTTCGACACCGCGCCGGGCTACGGGCGCAGCGAGGATATCTACGGCTTGGCGTTTCAGGACATGCCCGGCGAGTATTACGTCTCGACCAAGGCGATGCCCACCGGCCACGAGACCGCAGCTTCGACCCGCGCGGCGGTGATGAAGTCGCTCAAACGCCTGGGCGTGCCGAAAATCCATTTTTTCCACGTCTGGTGCCTGCGCAAGATGGCCCACTACGACCTGGCGATGCAGCCTGGCGGGATGTTCGAGGAGCTGCTGCGCTGCAAGGAGGAGGGCCTGATCGATCACATCGTCTTCTCCTCGCACCAGCCGGGCCACGAAATCCGCACGATTCTCGACACCGGCCAATTCGACGGCGTGTTGCTGGGGATGAACATCCTTAATTTTCCCTACCGCTGGGAGGGTGCCCAGGCCGCATATGAGGGCGGCTACGGCTGTGTGGTGATGAACCCGCTGGGTGGCGGGGCCATCCCCCAGCATGAGAAGGAGTTGGCCTTCCTCGCCGAGCCGGGCGAGACGCCCACCGAGGCGGCGATCCGCTTTCTCCTGGGGTGCGCCCCGGTGACCGTCACTCTCATCGGGTTTACCACCCGCGAACATATCGACCAAGCCTGCGCGGTGGTCGACCGGGCGGAACCGATCAGCGACGAGCGCCTTAATGAAATCCGCCGGCACCTCAGCGCCGAGATGGCCCGCCTCTGCACCGGCTGCGGCTATTGCAAGGGATGCCCCAAGAACATCCCTGTCGCAGCCTATATGCAGTTTTATAACAACAAACTGCTGTTCGGCACCTCCGACGAGGAGATGCAGAAGTCGATCCGACTCCAACACGACTGGCAGCTGCTGGCCTGCCGCCAGGCGGACGCGGGCGACTGCATCGAGTGTGGCCAGTGCGAAGAGCGGTGTACCCAGCACCTGGACATCATCGCCCGGCTCAAGGAAATCGCCCAATGGGAAGCGGCCGTTGAGTGACCGCCGGGCTTGCAAAACCTCGGAATCAAGCTGTGATAGCCTCCGCGTCGGCGGACAGCCCGGCGCGTTGGCCCGTGAGCGCGGGCCGGAACGAGTAGCCGACTTTCGCAGGAGAATTGTACCGATGGCCAAGAGCAACGACCGCGTCAAGACACTGACCCGCCCGATGATTCAAGTCGGCAAACACGAGCCGCTGAGCTTCCGCCGCCGTACCGGCAATTGCCGTACCAACGAAATCGAAATCTGGCAGCGCGAACACTCCGAGGAGGTCGTCGAAAAACTCGCCGCGCGTGGCATCAACTGGGTGCGCACGCATTTCTACAAGGGCAACGGCCTCAAGGCGGAAGCCTCGGAGATGGAACTGACCCGCCAGTTCGTCCAGCTCTGCCACCAGCACGGCCTCAAGGTGCAGCTCTACACCCAGTTCGGTACGCTCCAGTACGAGACGCTCCTCGCCGAGCACCCGGATATGGAAAGCTGGGCCTGCGTCAACGAGCACAGCGAGTTTGTGCGCATCCGCTACGGGCACCAGGGTTTCCGCTACAAGCCCTGCTTCGTGCGCGAGGGCTATTGGAAGTTCTACAAGACGGTGCTGCGCAAGGGCATCCAGGATATCCAGGGCGACGGGTTCGGGTTCGACAACGTCGAAGGCCCGTCCGAGCCGGACTCCTGCCACTGCCCCGAATGCCGCGCCGCGTTCGTCACGTTCCTCAAGCAACGCTACCCGACGCCGCAGGCCGCCGAAGAGCGCTTCGGCTTCCCGGTGCTCGACCACATCCCCCCGCCGGTCTTCAACCACCTCAATCCCCCGATCACCTGCCGCATCGTCAAAGACCCGGTGATGCAGGAGTGGATGGAGTTCCGCTGCGAGAATATGCGGCGGCGGTTCGAGGAAATCTGGAACTTCGCCAAGAAGCTCAAGCCGGACATGATGCTCGAATACAACGTCTATCCCCCCTACGGCAAGAACGGCCCGTTCTGGCAGGGCATCGACATGCACCGACTGGGGCCGTTCCTCAGCATGTTCTATAACGAGCGTAATCCGCATCTGCCGCAGTTCGACGCTGAAGCAGGCATCCTCTGGCACCGCGTTCAAAGCTACAAGCTGGCCCAGGCCATCGGGGCCGAGGGCGTGATTACCGGCAACGGCGGACGCAGCCCGGAGCTTTCCAAACTCGCGCTGGCGGAAGACCTGACCTTCAACCAGCATAACCTCTCGCGGATCGGACGGACCGATGACGTGGCGGACGGCTCCGTGCCCGAAGCCGACGCCTACATCGCCTTCCGCAATGCCCACACCGACCTGTTCGATGGGGCGGCTCCGGCCGCCGAGGTGGGCATGGTCGAGTCCTATGCCAGCTGCGCCAACAATAGTGTCGGGCCACACCTCGGCGGGATTCTGGCGATGAACGGCCTGCTCGCCGGGCATGTGCCTTTTGATCTGGTGACCGAACTTGACGAGCGGGCGCTCGGCCGCTATGCCGTGCTGGTGTTGCCGGAGATCGAATGCCTGTCCGATGCCGAATGCCGCGCGTTGACGGACTACGTCGCCGCGGGCGGCGGGGTGGTGCTTACCGGCGCGACGTCAATGTACAATGAATGGCGACGCCTGCGGCCTGCCCCCGGCCTCGACGAGATGCTCCAGAGCGCCCGGGGCGACCGGTCGCTGGAGAGCCTCAAGCCCGGCGAGGTGTTGCGCGGCAAGTTCGGTAAGGGGCGATTTGTCTATCTTCGCAGCCTGACCACCGCCGCCCCGTTTGACGACCTGCAACAATGCACCGACGGGCCGAACATTCATCCCCAGGCCTGGCGTGTCCCGCTCAATCAGCGGGCCTTCACCGATGGCATCCGCTGGGCCGGGAACAAGGGGCTGACGCTCTCCGTTACCGGGCCGACCGGCTTGGCGGCGGAAGCGCGCCGGACGCCCGACGGGCGGCTGATGGTCCATCTGGTCAATTACCGGACCGACAAATCCGCGACATCGGTCGCCGTGGAGTTGA
>CAZBCO010000100.1:0-6349 GCA_964490295.1 uncultured Planctomycetota bacterium | reverse complement strand
TATAGTGAGTTCCACAGCCCCAAATCCATTCGTTACAGACCACCGGCAGGCCGCCGAAGTTTGAACGATAGCCGTGGCAACTGCTGATCCACTTGCCGTCGGGCCAGATCGACTTGATGGCCGCGGCGGTCTCCTTGGTCGGGTTCCAGCAGTAGCTGATATGGGCAAACATCGTGGCATCGTACCAGCCGCGCTTCAGCAGCCGCTCTCGAAGCTCGATCAACACAGGACGCCAGAACTCGGTGTATTCTTTGGTTCCAAAGGGCGGAGCCGTCAGCCGCCCCAGCTTCTGGGTTTGGGGGTCGAGGGTGTTCACTTCGGGCGGTTTTTGTTCGTTCTTCCGGCCCTCAAACAAGCCGTTGTAAATGGCGATGATGCGCGGTTTGCCCACCGCCTTCTCAAAGCAGTCGAGATAGCGTTCGACCAACGTGAAATCGTACTTATACGTCCCGTCATCCTGCTTGACCCAGCGAACCAGCGATTGGCTGTTGTTGAGGTTGGGAGCTCGGATAACCAGCGGGAGAGGGATCAGGCGGCTGCCCATCTTGTCGGCGATAGCAAAGGATTGGCCCATCAATTCATAATGCTTCTCCGACCAAAGTTTCGTCTTGTAGAAAAGGGCAACGGAGTCGGGCGATTGCCACATGCAGTGATTCAGCAGATAGTCCTTCGTGTCGGGCAGTGCCCAATCGTAAACGGTGAGATGGACGGGCACGGTTACCGGCTTGGCGTACTGGGCCTCGATGGTGACTTGACCCTGATATTGGCCGGGTGCGGCGTCCTTGGGAATGTCCACAGTAATCCACACGGGGATGGTGGCGGTCGGAATGGGCTGAAGATCGCGGCCGCGAATCTTCATCGGAACCGCTCGGACGGTCTCGGGTATTGTGGCGAGAAGCCGGTCGAAACGCGGCCACCTCCGATGGCTTACGTGGCCGTTCGCGAGTTCCGCGAAGCGGACGCGGACGTTCTCGACCGCGATCTTCGCTTTCCCCTCGGCATGCACCAGTTCGGTCGATTTGACTTTCAGGTCGATCACGTCTTCACGCGAACTGACCAACAGGCGGCCGGAATAGCTCCCGTTCCTTACGCCGAACAGCGAGACCGGGCGAAGCTCCGGTTGGGGATGACTGTAGTCGTAAGCGTAGAGTTCTTCCCAGGGGTGTTCGTTCGAGACGTTCAAGCCGTCGTTTGGGGCAACGTTCTGCACTAACCCGTTGGGTACGCCGACGATGACGCGAGCGGCGACCACCCCGCTGTGCGGCCAGACTTGATAACCGAACTTCCATTGGGCTGCCGTGGTGCGTGTCACAGCCGCCTCGTTGACGGGAGCCGCATGCACCTGAATGGCGATGGTGTTGACCCCCTTGCGGAGCAGGTTGTTCGGGATGGCGACGGCATCGGTCCACTGTTTGGGCGGAATGGTCCGAACGCGGGCCTGGAACTGATAGTAGTATTCGCGATTCTTGTGGTCGTTCGGGCCGTAGAGTTTACCGTCCGGACGGGCATATTGCCCCAGCGAATACGGATCGGCAAGCGTATCGAACCGAATATCGCCTTCGGGCAGGTGGCCGCGCTGGATTTCCTTGCCGTTGACGTAAACCACCGCTCCGCCGTAGTATTTCAAAATGACGCGCGGCATGTTGACCTTTTTGGGGTCTTGGACGTAGAAGTTGCCGCGGAGGCAGATGCTCTGCCAACTCGCCGGGCCGGCGGGATTGCGGACCTCGGAGCCGCGCCCGCGTTGCGGCACCACCACCTGACCGCGAGCTCGGGGCCAGTTGGTATCGTCAAAATCAGGCTCGGCCCAGTGCTTGGGAGGGTAGGCGGAGTGGCGCATCAACATCGGGCCGGGTTCATTCTGGGTGCGTGTTTTCGCATGTCGCAGCGGTTTCAACGTCTTACCGTCCTCGCTGACGAGGGTCGGCGTCTTCGCGGTCGCCCACATCCGCCACGATCCCTCGTTCAAATCGAGCACCCATTCGGGGTTTTTGGTAATCGGCCCAGCGCACAACGGGGCGGTTAACACAACGACGAAACACGCCATCATAGCAAGTCGCTTCATACGATCTCCTTTGGTTTCCCAGCCGGGGATTATCTGTTTTCTATCTTATTCATATTCTGTGCGTTCGCAAGAGAAATTTTCCGGTTGACGTGGTATCCAAGCTTGACGCTACGCACACAGAAGTTACCGGAGTCGGCGATAAACAGCCGACGGTCGGTGTGTGTGGTCACATAGGCGGGAAAGAACAGGCCGACCTCATCGCCGCCGATGGAGCGGGGAGAGGGCGGCCCGCCGCGTGCTTCAAGCGGCACGCCGTCGTCGACGTTGCCGTACTTCCCGATGCGCAGGATGAGGTTGCCGTTGGTGTCCAGCACGGCGACGCTTTGCCGCACGGTCTCCGGGGCAAATGATCGGGCAAAGTCGTCGAGCCAGAAGCGCCCATGCCAACAGGAACAGGGGGTAGGAGCCACGCCGAGGCCGCCGTAGAACCATTCGACACCCTGCCCCCAGCCCTCCTGGGTTCGGCCCGCCAAGTCGGGCGGACGCTGGGGGCGTTGCTCCTTGCCGAGCGGGACCGGAACACGGCCGGTGCCGGACAATATCCTGGCCCGACCGGCCCGGGCCTTCATTAACGTCCCGGTCAGATCAGGGAACACCGGCTTGCCGTCTACACGACGTGCCGCATCGGCCATCACGAACAGGTTGTCGTGGTTGTCGATCCCGATGCCGTCGAGGCGTGTAATCCCCGGAAAAGCGTCCTCATACACCGTTTCGCCGTGTTGGTTAAACACGTGGACGCTCTTGTCGGCGAGACGGCCGGGAAAGATGCGTGGGGTGTATTTCCTCGGCGGTCCGCCGCTTTGTATGCTGCCATAGGTGAGCCGTTTCTGCCTCACCTGCTCGTTGTTGACCGCGACCGCCAACCGCCCCACGGCCGACAGATTCATCCCACCCATATGCCAGTGAACCGGACGGATACAGGGGATTCGGAGGGCGGAGATAATCCGCCCGACTTTGCGTCGCCCGGTGCCGACGCTGGAGAAGCCGACGTTGCGATGCTCTTCGCCGTAGTCCCAGGGAACCTCGCGCATGGTGGCGACGTCATAACGGGCAATCAGGGTGTCCGTTCGCATGTAGAGGCGCCCGTCGCGGTCGAAGCACACGTCCTCGGCGTCGAACGGCATTGGGAAGAGCCGGGCTCGACCGGTATCGGGATTGATGCGCACCAGCTCGAAATGGGACTTGCCCGGCCCCTGATTCTCCTTGATGAACAACTCGCCGGTGGGGGCGAAGGCATAGAGCCTTTGATAGGAGAAATCAGACGGCCACACCCGGGCGACCTTCGCGGCGGTCACCTTTCCAAAATCCTTCAGAATCTGCATCTTGCCGTCCTTCTCGCGCATCACCAGAGTGGACAGGGCGAAGGACTCCGCTCGGCCGCCGTCGCCGTGGTGCGCCCCTTGCAGCGCCATCACATTGCGCTCGTACGAAACCCAGACGGTCAATTCGTCCGCCCAGGAATCCACCTCGCCGGTGGTGCGCAGGTAGCCGGGAACGGCGTGATGGTAGAGGATGTATTTGTAGCCAGGCAGGGGAAGGGGCAGGCTTCGCTTGAGGTTGGGCTTGTCCAGCGGACCGAAGTGGTGTACCAGCGGCGCGATGAGCGGTGCGCGGGCCAGCATCTCTTTCACAACCACAGGATGATGCAACATGTACGAAAGCACCATGATATCCTGCGTTCGGCGGTGAACGCGAACCACGGCCGGCCGACGCACGGAGATGCTTTTGAGAAACGCCCCGTCGGGCGCGAAGACCTTGATGCAATCGCCGATATAATCCGCCACATACACGTTGCCCTTTTCGTCGCAATCCACGGACATGGCGGTCACAAATTGGCCTTCCTTGGTTTTTCGAACCGCGGCGGGCGGAAACAACTCCGGCTCGCCTTCGCCGTCCAGCGTCACGCGCTGGACCACGCCCAGACAGCTCCAGTTGCCAGGCACCCGAAAGCCATAGCCGGCAAGATAGAGCCATTTTTCGTCGGGGCTGATGGCGGCGCTGGTCGGGTAAACGGTGCTGGGAACTCGGCGGGAGACGGCTTGACCCGTGATATTGGTCCGTGCTCCGGCCAGCGGCCTGCCGCCCGTGCTGCCGTCCAAGGCCAGTCGGTTGATGCGGTCCCGAGCGAGGACGATGCGTTGGCCGCGTGCCGCCATCGCGGTAGCGGCAAGGCCCCCGATGTGCGGCTGGCGGTCCGAACTGCTGTTGCCGGAGGTGAGCAGCGTACTGCGGTTGAACCCCAGCGTTTGGGGGACCTTGCTTCCATCCCGGAAACTGGTGCGCCATTTCATTCCCACCACGGCCTCCAGTTTGCCGCGGGGAAAAGGGTAAACCGTCCGTCGGTATTCGCCGTCGCGGTCAAACAGCAACAACTTGTCCACGCCCTGCCCCTCGTACAGGAGCACCCCTTCCTCGCATGCGACGAGGCGCGGGGCCAGAGCCATCGTGCGCTTTTCAGGAGCCCAGTAGAGCGTCCGCTCAAGCCGTGGCTTGAGGCCCAGTGAAACACGAACCGTCAGGGAGTCCACATCATCGAAATACACGCCCGCGTCGTCCTTGCCGTCCCAGACCAGCGTTTGGCGTGTGCTGTTCCAGACGAACTCGTCGGGGGCGTTCAACCCCAGCACGCCGCTGGCGAGGTGACGGATAATTCGCCCGGTGTTGTCCTCCACGGCGACCGACACGTCGCAGAGGGACGTGGTCTCGAATCGGATACTATAGAGGTCGCCTTGTCGAGTGACCGTTGGCTCCTGTTTGAAGCCGAACGTTTCCTGCCGCTGAACCTGGTACTCCTCGCGGTCCGATCGCGGCATCACGTCGGCGGTTTTATCGCCGGTAAGCGCAAGCTTCATCCGGCGTGGCATCAGAATCCGAGTGAGGACTCGCCCGACGGCCTGATGCTTGGCTTGAAAGGTGACGAAATCCGCCTGTTCGACCTGCTCTCCGGCTCGCAGAGTCAGTTGTACGCCCGACCGCTCCTGAAGGTCCTTGAGCACATCAGACAGAGGGAGGTTCTTGTATTCAACACTGATGGCTTTGTGAAAGTCCGTCGGCTCTGCGGCCCCGGCAAGAACAGGCCACATAGAAACGACGCTTAAGAATACAACAGTAAATTGTTTCAATGCTATGTCCTCTCTGTAAGACATTTGGGAAAGAGCCGTTGCTTACCCTTGGGGCTGTCGCCCTATGAACCGGATCGGCTGGGAATCTCCTTCAGCGATGTGCGATGGTTGACGTAGTATCCCAGCTTCACGCTGAGCACACGCCCGTTGCCCGGATCCGCGATGAACAACCGGTGGTCGGTGTGCGTGGCCAGATAGGGAGCGTGAAAGAGGGCGACTTCGTCGCCGCCGATGGAGCGCGGCTCGGGCGGGCCGCCGGCGGTGATCAGCGGCTTGCCGTCATCGACGTTGCCGTACGTTCCGATGCGTGTGATGACGTTGCCGGCGCTGTCCAGCGCCGCGACGCTGTAGCGATCGACTTCGGGAGCGAAGGAGCGCCCCAGGTAGTCGAAGGCGAACCGCGCGTTCCAGCAGGCGCAACCGCTGCCGGGGTTCTTCCCGCCAAAGCCGACGCCGCCGTAGAGCCATTCGGCATTTTCGACCCAGGCCGAACCCTGCATCGCGCTGGACAGGTCGAACGGACGTTTCGGGTAGTTCTCTTTCGGCAGGGGCACTGGGATGCGGTTTGAATTGGTGAGGACGCGTGACTTCCCCGGCCGGAGT
This sequence comes from uncultured Planctomycetota bacterium, assembly GCA_964490295.1. Lineage (GTDB taxonomy): Bacteria > Planctomycetota > PUPC01 > PUPC01 > PUPC01 > CAZBCO01. The sequence continues at coordinate 559 of CAZBCO010000100.1, read as the reverse complement.
TTCATCAACGTGCCGGTCTTGGTGTTGTGGTAGGGCTTCCCGTTGTAATGCCGCGTCGCGGCGGACATCGTGTAGATGTTGTCGTCCCGGTCCATGGCGATGCCATACAGATCGGCCAGGCCGGGAACCGCATCCTCGTACACCACCTTCCCGTGTCGGTCGAACACATGGATGGCCGTCGCGCCGCCGCGGCCGCCGAGAAGCCGGCCCGGGAACACCCTTGGCTGATACGGCTTGCCGTCGTGGGTGTACCGGGCAATCGTGCGCACCTGCATCGAGAATCCAAGCATGCATGCGACGGTCAGATGGCCCCGGGCCGAGACGTGCATGCCGCCGTGATGCCAGTTGCCGTCGCTGGGCAACACCACCGCCGAAATCAGCCTCGCCCTCCGCATGCCGCCCATCCAGCCAAAACCGACGCCAGAGCGAGCCTCGCCATAGTCCCACGGCACCTCACGCCAGGAGGCACCGTCATAGCGGCCTACAATGTTGACGGTGCGCAGGTACGCATGGCCGTCCAGGTCGAAGCACATGTCCTCGGCGTGGAACGGAAGCTCGA
>CAZBCO010000099.1:0-3708 GCA_964490295.1 uncultured Planctomycetota bacterium | reverse complement strand
TGTTATAGCTCGCTTTATAACATATCATCGTGGTACACTGAAAGCGGTAGTCAACCGCTGGAGGTGTCCATGCCTGAAACGTCCTTCGCTTCTCAAATGCTCGCCAAATACGAGACCCTGATGCTGTCGTCTGCCGGTATGCGCACCATCAACGTGGATGGCGTCAGCGTGTCGGTTGCCGATTTGGAGGCCAAGCACGCCTACTGGGCGGCTCAGGTGGCCCGTGAGGATGGTACGCGCCCGGTGGCTGTCAACATAGACCTACGGAGCTTCTGATGCCAGCGATTCTCGGCCCGGACGGCAAGCCCTACCAATTCGGATATGACGCTGTGGCCGGTAAGACGCAGCGTAAGCTTCCCGTCCGCAGCCTGATGTCCGAAGACCGGGAGCTTCGCGGCAACCGCCGGTCGCTGATGGTATCCAGCGCCCGCGACCTATCCCGTAACTTTGCCGTTGCCGCCTGGGCGATTCGCCGACACCTGGATTATGTGACCTCGTTTTCGTTTGAATCACGAACGGGCAACGAGAAGGTGGACGACGCCATCGAGGCATGGATGAAGCTCTATTCGCGGGCACAGAACTGTGACGCGATGAAGCGTGACCCGCTATGGCGGATGGTACGCATAGCCGAAGGGCGGAGGATTGCCGACGGCGATGTCTTCGTCCTCAAGCTGTCAGACGGGCGCGTGCAAGGCATCGAAGGCGACCGGATCGAGAAGGCCGGGAACCTGCCCGCCGCCCTGAAAGATAAAAACATCGTCCGCGGCGTTGTGCTGGACGGCAACAGTGTGCCCGAATCCTATATCATTTGCAAGCGTACCGAGCGCATCAACGGGCTGGAATACGAGCGGCTGGTCAGCGCCGACGATATGCTGACACACGGCTACTATGACCGCTTTGACCAGATTCGGGGCGTGTCGCCCCTGGCACCGGCCATCAACACCTTCCGCGACTGTTACGAGGGAATGGACTACGCCCTTGCCAAGATGAAGGTAGCGCAACTATTCGCCCTTGCGATTTACCGCGACGGGGCCGAGCCTCTTCCCGGTACGGAAGCCCAAACGGACGTAGACGACGCCTATAGCGTGGATTTCTCGCGCGGCCCGGTGATGCTCGACCTGAAGCCGGGCGACAAGGCGGCGTTCCTGGAGTCCACCGCGCCGGGTCAGGCGTTTGCTGACTATATGGAATGTGTTATAGCGTGTGCTCTCAAGTCTTTAGATATTCCGATTTCGTCCTACGATGAAGGTCATACGAATTTCAGCGGCTCGCGTGTCGCCCTGGTGCAGTACGAGCGGAGCGCCGAGTCTAAGCGGGCCGAGGTTCGCCAGCTCCTCGACAGCATCACACAACACGCCCTGTCGGCGGCGAAGGCAAGCGGCGACATTCCGAAACTTCCCAAGCTGTACGAGCCGGAGGCTCAGCAATGGGAGTGGGTATCGCGCGGGACGCCGTGGCTGCAACCGCTTCAGGAAGTCAAGGCCGATGTGATGGCGATTGAGGCCGGGCTGGATTCCCGGACGCGGATTGTGAAAGAGCGCACTGGCCGCGATTTTATGGACGTTGTGAAGGAATTGAAGGCCGAAAAAGAGGCGATGATTGCAGCCAATCTTTCCGAGGCGGCGGTTGCCGAAGCTATCGCGACGCCGATTTCGGATACAGCGGAGGATACGCCCAATGCCTGAAACCAAGAACGTGCCGCGCCAAGCGTGCAGGATGGTATCGGAAGTCCAATTCGGCGACAACGGAGCGGATTCGAAAACCGCCCCGATTCGCCTGCTCGCCCGTAGCGGGAATGCCCTTGACCACTGGTTCTGGGGCAGGATCGTCCACGACCTGTCCGGGATGCAGATGCACAAGGCCAGATTGCCTGTTGATTACTGCCACGAGTCCAACGAGGTGCTCGGCTATTTGAACCACTTCGATATTGCCGACGGCGACCTGGTTGCCAGCGGCGCTCTCACGCCGTTCCAGGCCGGCGACAGGGCTTCCGAGGTCATTTTCAAGAGCCGCAACGGGGTGCCGTGGGAAGCCAGTATCGACTGGGCAGGCCCGGCGGAGATTGAGGAGCTCGAAGCCGGCCAATTCGCAGAGGTCAACGGGCGGCAGGTGGAAGGCCCGGCACAGATTGTGCGGCGCTGGCAGCTTCGCGGCGTTGCGGTATGCCCCTACGGGGCTGACATGAACACGGAAAGCAAGGTGTTTTCCGGTTCGGAAACGGTGGCAATCAACATCAAAAGGAGTTCGGAAATGGCTGAGCAAGCAGAGGCCGTCGAAGTGACCGAGGCCGTCGAAGCGGAAGTGACCGAGGTGGAGGAGGAGACTGTGGAGGCCGAAGCGACCGAGGAGGCGGCAGCCGTCGAGCCGGTAGAGCAGGCCGTAGAAACCCCGGCGGAAGAGGCGCAGCCCGTCGTGGAACCGACCGAGCAGGAGAAGCTGCGCGAGCAAGGCAAAGCCTTTGTCGATGCGTTCGGCGAGCGCGGGGCCGTCTGGTTCCTGGAAGGCAAGACCTTCACGGAAGCCCAGGCCCTGCGAATCGACGAGTTGCAGGCCGAGGTGGAGCGGCTGACCGCTCTGGTGAGCGAGAAGCCCGGCACGGCATCCGGCGTGTCGCGCACGGACGCCGCAACCGAATCGAAGCCCAAGAGCTTCATTCGGATTCGCAAGTAACTTTTTCACAGGAGTGAAGCAATGGCCGATTCTTTTCTGGCTCTGGCAGACCTGTTGAGGGTCAACGACAAGAACCTCGCGGACATCAACGTCAGCGACGTGCTGAACGATGCGCCCATTGTCCGAGCGCTGGCCGCCCAGCCGGTGGACGGCACGACCCACAAGTACCTCAAGCTGACGACCGCCCCCACCGTCGGGTTCCGTGACGTCAACGAAGGCCGCGACAACAGCAAGTCCGTGGACAAGCTGGTCACGGTGGACTTGGGCATTCTGGACGCGACGTTCGCGGTGGACGTGGCTCTGGCCGACGGATACAACAAGGGGCCGGAATCCTATATCCAGCGCGAGGCCGAACGCCACCTGCGGGCCGCGTTCTTCAAGGCCGAAACCCAGCTGCTCTACGGCACGGACGACGACGGCGACGGGTTCGAGGGCCTGATGGACTCGCTCGCCTTCGGCGGCACGATGGTGTATGACGCCGCCGGGAGCATTGACGGCTCCATTTCCACCGTGTTCGCGGTTCGCAGCACGGGCCTGAACGACGTGGTGCTTCTCGCCGGTAAGAATGCCGGGCTTGAGATTGGCGAAACCAGCGTTCAGCGCATCGTGGAAGGCACCGGGTCGTATCCAGGCTACTACACGCCGATCTACGGCTGGCTCGGTTTGCAGGTCGGCTCGATTTACTCGGCTGGCCGGATCGCGAACCTGGACACCACCAAGACGCTGACCGACGACATGATTGCCGAGCTTCTCTCTCGGTTCCCGTCTTCGGCCCCGGCGACGCACCTGATTATGAGCCGCCGAAGCCGTCGGCAGCTTCAGGACAGCCGCACGGCGACGAACCCGACCGGTTCGCCCGCGCCGTTCCCGGACTCGGCGTTCGGTGTTCCGATTCTCACGACCGACTCTGTTGAAGATACGGGTTCGCTCGAATCGGCTGGCAGCTAGGTCACAACCGAGGGCAGGCTGGCGGGCGCAAGCTCGCCAGCCGACGCCCACATTGCAGGCAGCGATATGGCAGACCTATCTATTATCATA
>CAZBCO010000098.1:0-6891 GCA_964490295.1 uncultured Planctomycetota bacterium | reverse complement strand
CGTTGTGCGCATCTTATTAGCGATAAGCCTCGGAATTAGATGAGCGTTGGCCTTGAGGATTTCTGGAAATAATTGACGAGTCTTGTCTTCATAGCTTCTTTCATCTCGTTCTGCATAAGCCCGCCTAACCTCTTCAGCGTATGGTTGCTCGTGCCAAGGGCGCCACCATCCCGACCAAGCCAGGCAAGTCCTCGTATAGCCTGCAGGAAGATCCGTATCCACGCGAGTGCTTAAAAACACAACACGCCCAACGAGCAGTGAATTTCGAACACTCCATGCTGACAAGGGAATGACACACACAAAGAGCAATACGAGGAGTGGCTTAAGACGCTGTCGTAACGGAACGCCTCGAACAAAAAGAACACCTAGAGCAAAGAAAGGCACACTGGCAACAAGAACACCTCTTGTAAGTATGGCCGCAGCCAAAACAAGGCCGGCGAAAGAAGCACGCTGCAAACTATTTGACTCACGGGAACGAATCGTAAGATAGACCGCAAAAGCCACAAGTGCAACTGACATACATTCGGTAAGTATACAGCACGCGTAGGGCCAAAGCTGTGAGTTGAGCAACATAAGACCACAGGCCAACAAACCTCCCATGCGCCCCTTCAGAATCCTTGCGGCCGCGAGATAGGTCGCAAACGCGGCGGCACCGATAAAAAAGCTGTTAAGAAGCCGAGCAAGCGCGAAACTTCGCCCAGACACAGAGTACAATAGGGCTAGGGCCGCGGGATAACCCGGCTCACGATTACTCGTGGGGGTCAAGCCGCGCTTCTTACCCTCTATCAAGGACTGCCAAACCCCATCAAAGCGGGGGTCACTCTCTGCCAATGCGTACTTGTAGGGTTGCCGAAATTCTGTGTTGGACCAATCTTTACTAAACCCCTTTCCTCTCCGGATAGACATCGCGATATTGTCATAGTCAGGCCCATCACCCCTTAGGGGCGGCACAGTCCATGCCGCCCAACCGCGCTTACCCAAAGGAGCCTTGCGGTCCAGAAGAAGCCATGTCGAAAGCACACCCAAAAGAGTGAAGGCAATTCCAACGACGATCGCCTGCTTCCAAATCGCACGCTGTCCTTCCGATGGCACCCGCACCCGATTCCCTTCGCCCATTGAGTCTCCTCTACACATTAAGTCCACAGCCTCACTGCACCTTAATCTTATCGGCAGTCTATGCTTTGGGTACAAGATTTTCAAGAGCCAAATCAGCGTTTCATTGAGCAAATTGTTGCACGAGGTGATCTGCGTCGATAATTTCTACACCGGCCGACGCCGGAATATCCTCGGCCTGCTCGACCATCCGATGTTCGAGGTGCTGCGACACGATATCTGCTTCCCGCTGTACGTCGAGGTGGACGAGATTTATAACCTGGCCTGCCCCGCCTCGCCGATCCATTATCAGCATAACCCCGTCGAGACGATCAAGACCTGCGTCCACGGGGCCATCAACATCCTCGGACTGGCCAAGCGGGTGAAGGCCCGGATTCTCCAAGCCTCGACCTCCGAGGTGTACGGCGACCCCGACGTCCACCCGCAAACCGAGGGCTACTGGGGCCGCGTCAACCCCATCGGACCGCGAGCCTGCTATGACGAGGGCAAACGTTGCGCCGAAACGCTGTTTTTCAATTATCACCGGGAATACGGCGTGGCCGTGAAAGTGCCCCGTATCTTCAACACCTATGGCCCGCACATGCACCCGAACGACGGGCGCGTGATCAGCAACTTCATCGTCCAGGCGCTGACCGGGGAAGCGATCACCCTTTACGGCGACGGCTCGCAGACCCGGAGCTTCTGTTACGTGGACGATCTGGTCCGGGGATTGGTGGCCCTGATGGAAAGCCCGGAGGACTTCACCGGCCCGGTGAACCTCGGCAATCCCGCCGAGCTTTCCATCGGCGGCCTGGCCGAGCAGATTATCCGGATGACCGCGTCCGGTTCCGAAATCGTTCACAAGCCCCTGCCCCAGGACGACCCCATCCACCGGCAACCGGACATCACCCTGGCCCGCACCACCCTCGATTGGAACCCGACCGTCCCCCTCGAAGAAGGCCTGCAACGAACCATCGCCTATTTCCGAAAGCTGCTTTCTATTCAATAGTGACAGCAGTTCCCAATCCCACCTTCGGCCCTGGGGCTTGGGGATTGAGAAGGCTTGTGACAAAGGCTGGGGGCTTGGGGCTTGGGCCATGCTGCCGGCAACGCCCGGTCGGTACTGAGCCTCCCCAAGACGCCCCTGAGATAGTCGAAGAACCGGTGCCGACGTCAGCTTGACTTAAGGCTGGAAAAGAGGTACCCGGTTTCTTGTTGACTTCTTTGTGTTCTGCGGGTACATTTTCATTAGAAACAGGTTAGGCTTTGCTCACCTTTGGAGGAGGATATATCCCGGGAGTCCCGTTGAACACGACGGAAACACACTTTTACAGGAGCGGGGAGGCTCTGAGAAGGAGGTGGTCGAGCCGGTTGAGATAACGCTATGGTGCGTTGGTGGTTTGTTGTTGTGGCTAAATCCTTTTTAGGGAGATCTATCATGATCCGAAGATTGTTATGTCGTGGTACTCTGGTCGCTCTGGCGGTGCTCGCCGTCGCGGTGCCGACCGCGTTGGCGGCCGGGGACGGTGTGCAGGTGGAAAAGATGTCGCCCACGAGCGTCACGCTGGGGCACGAGTACACCTACACCATCAAGGTGACCAATGTTTCCGACGCGACGGCGTTGGATGTCAAGGTGGTGGATAAACTGCCGGACTCGTTTACGTTTAAGAGCGCCAGCCCGGACGCCAAGCCGGCCAAGGACAAGACGCTCACCTGGTCTTTGGGAGACTTGGCCGCCGGGGCGAGCAAGACGCTCACCGTGACCGGTGTGGCCGCTGCTCCCGGAACCAACAAGCATTGCGGCACGATGGCCTATGCCAAGCAATACTGCGTGGCCACGCTGGTGGTCGAGCCGAAGCTGGAACTGGCGAAAACCGCCCCGGCAGAGGTAATCATCTGCCAGTCGATTCCTGTGCGGCTGACCGTCAAGAACCCCGGCACGGGCACTGCCACTAACGTCAAGGTCGTCGATAAGCTGCCCGAAGGCCTGACCACACAAGACGGCAAGGACACGCTGACCTTCGAGGTCGGCAATCTGGAGCCGGGTGCGACGCGCGAATTTTCGGCCAACCTCAAGGCGGCCAAGACCGGCAAGTATGAGAACACCGCCGTGGCCACCGCCGACGATAAGCTGAAGGCGGAAGCCAAGGCCACCACCGTGGTGCGCCAGCCGATCCTCAAGATCGCGAAGACCGGCCCCGCCCAAGTTTTCCTCGGCCGCAACGCCACTTATACAATGAAGGTTGAGAACACCGGCGATGCCGTGGCCGCCAATACGGTGGTCAAGGATACGCTCCCAGCGGGGACGACCCTGGTGTCGGCCTCGGATGGCGGCATGCAGGCCGGGAATCAGGTCACCTGGACGCTCGGCGACCTGAAGCCGAAGGAAGCCAAGACCCTGACGCTGGTGCTGAAGAGCGCCACCGCCCAGACGCTGACCAACACGGCCCAGGCAACGGCCCAATGCGCCGACGCCGTCACGGCGACCGCCAAGACCGTGTACAAGGGCATCCCGGCGATTCTGCTGGAGATGGTCGACCTGGTCGATCCGGTCGAAATCGGTGATACCACGACCTACGTGATCACCGCCACCAACCAGGGTTCCGCCCCCGGCACGCAGATCAAGATCGTCTGCACGCTGGAGGAGACCCAGGAGTTCGTCTCGGCGGACGGTAAGACGCAGGGTGCCCACAAGGAGCGGGTCGTCACCTTCGAACCGCTGCCGAATCTGGCCCCCGGCGACAAGGCGGTGTGGCGTGTGGTGGTCAAGGCCGTCAAGGCGAGCGACGCTCGCTTCAAGGTCCAGATGACTTCCGACCAGCTCACCCGGCCGGTCGAAGCCAACGAGTCCACGACCCTTTATTAGGGCAGGTGTGCTCAGGCGTTTGATGGAGAAGGCAGGGCCGGCCTCGCGATATGGTGCGAGGCCGGTGCCGAACAGAATAGTCGGGCCACGAAGGCCCACTTTTGGAGGATGCGGCTATGTTGGGACGTAGAATGGAATTGATGGCATTGTTCATGGCGGCGGCCGCTGCCACCGTGCTGGGCCTCGGCGGCCCGCAGACGGTGCTGGCTGCCAACACCGATTACCAGGCGATGCAGCTCGAGACACTGCTCCAGACCGAGCACGGCAAGGCCGCGATGGCCCGCCTGGGGCTGTCGCTGGATGATGTGCAGGAGATGACCCGCAAGCTCTCTCCGGAGCAGCTTCGCAGGCTGGAGCGCCTCGCCCGCGATGCGCACCCCAAGGCTCGCCTCACGGCGCAGATGATCGCCTCCGGCTACTCGCTGGAGGAAGCCAAGGAGCGCATCTCGGTGCTCTCCGACGACGAGGTGACCAAGCTGGCCAATGACCCGGCCTTTATGCACCCCGGTTCGGGCACACGCGGCATCGCCATCGTCGTGATCCTGTTGTTGGCCCTGCTGGGCCTGCTGTGGTGGTGGCTGAGCGGCGACGAAGAGGCGGAAGCGGCCCCGGCCCAACCGGATGAGCAGCCCGGCCCCAAGGCGGTCGTGGAACCCGCCCCGATGGGAGCCACGCGCGGCCATTACGAGCCGACCAGCGGACGTGAAGGCAGCGTGGTTTTGGTCGAGAAGTTCGCCCCTTCCGAGGTGCTGCTTGGCCAACCCTACGACTACCAGATCAAACTGACCAACCTGACCCAGTCGCAACTGGTCGATGTCAAGTTCACCGACCGGCTCCCGCAGGGGTTCAAGATCGACAGTTCCACGCCCGAAGCCAAAAACGTACCTGACGGCAAGGTCGAATGGACCGTCGGCGAACTCGGCCCCAAGGAAAGCAAAACCATCCAGGTGCGCGGCACCGCGACCGGGGCCGGCACCAACGTGCATTGCGGCGTGGTGTCCTACAAACGCCCCTACTGCGCGGTGGTCAATGTCGTCGATCCGAAGCTCGATCTGGCGAAGACCTCGCCCGGCGAGGTGCTGCTCGGCGATGACATCACGCTCAAGATGGTCGTCAAGAACGTCGGCACAGGCACCGCGAAGAACGTCAAGATCGTCGATAATCTGCCCGAAGGGCTGGCGACCGTTGACGGACAGAGCACGCTGACCTTCGCCGTCGGCGACCTGAAGGCCGGCGAGGCCCGCGAGGTCACCGCCGTGGTCCGTGCCGCGAAGACCGGCACCTTTGTCAACACCGCCAACGCGACCGCCCTGGGCGATCGCAAGGCATCCGCCAAGGCGACCACCATTGTGCGGCAGCCGGTGCTCACACTGGCCAAGACCGGCACAAAACAGCAGTACATCAATCGGCATGCCGAGTACAAGCTGACGGTGACCAACACCGGCGACGCGGTGGCCAAGAACACCGTGATTACCGATCCGCTGCCGGCCGGGGCCACCTTCGTTTCGGCCTCGGATAACGGCCAGCTCAAGGGCGGCGTCATCACCTGGGCGCTCGGCGACCTGGCACCGGAAGCCAGCAAGACCGTCACGCTGGTCGTGAGCAGCTCACAGCCCGCCACGTTGCTGAACACCGCCGAGGCGACGGCCCACCGGGCCAAGCCCGCCACGGCCAACGCCCAGACCGTCTATGTCGGCATCCCCGCCATCCTCCTGGAGGTGGTGGACGTCGAAGACCCGGTCGAGGTGGGCCAGACCGAGACCTACACCATCACCGTGACCAACCAGGGCACGGCCGCCGACAGCAACGTCAAGGTGGTCTGCACGCTGGAGGACACCCAGGAGTATGTCTCGTCCGCCGGCCCGGCTGAGGCCAAGGTCGATGGCAAGACGATCACCTTCGCCCCGATTGCCACGCTGGCCCCCAAAGCGCAAGTCTCCTTGCGTGTGGTGGTCAAAGCCGTCAAGGAAGGCGACGTCCGCTTCCGCGCCTCGCTGAGTTCCGACCACCTCAAGCGGCCGGTTGTGGAGACCGAAGCCACGACCCAGTACAAGTAGGCCACGCACCCAGCCGACGGGCATTCCGCAAACGGATTGCCCGTCGGCTCTCTTTTTTTACCGCTGTCGGTATCTTTTTGGAGGGTAGGAGATGGAAAAGGCCTGGGAGCGAATTCAGCAGTTTATCGCCGAGTACGGTCTGAGCCTGATCGGGGCGCTGCTGATCTTCCTGATCGGGCGCTGGGCAGCCAAGGTGATCAAAGGGCTGGTGGCCCGGATGATGAACAAAAGCAAGGCCGACCCCACGCTGGTGGCGTTCGTGTCGAACCTGGTGTACGTCGGCCTGCTCACCTTCGTGTTCATCGCCGCTCTGGCGCAGCTTGGCGTCCAGACTACCTCGTTCATCGCGGTGATCGGTGCCGCCGGCCTGGCCGTCGGTCTGGCTTTGCAGGGTGCCCTGGCCAACTTCGCCGCCGGGGTGCTGTTGCTCATCTTCCGCCCCTTCAAGGCGGGGGATTTCGTGGAAGGCGCCGGCACCATGGGCGTGATCAAAGAAATCAACATCTTCACCACCGTGCTCAATACGCCCGACAACAAGCTGGTGATTGTCCCCAACGCCAAGCTGACCGGCGACAACATCACCAACTTCTCGGCAGAGAATACTCGCCGCGTCGACCTGGTCGTCGGCGTCAGCTACAAGGCCGACCTGCGCAAGACCACCGAGGTGATTATGGACGTGCTCAAGAGCGACGAACTCGTCCTGGAAGAGCCGGCCCCGAATGTGGCCGTCCTCGAGCTGGCCGACAGCAGCGTCAACCTGGTCGTCCGCCCCTGGGTCGAGACCGCCAACTACTGGACCGTCTATTTCCGCGTGATTCAAAAGATCAAAGAGCGGCTTGACGCCGAGGGCATCGAGATTCCCTTCCCCCAGAGCGA
>CAZBCO010000097.1:0-3692 GCA_964490295.1 uncultured Planctomycetota bacterium | reverse complement strand
TGGTGCGCTTCCTGGTGCCGGGCGTGATGATGCTGTGCATGGGGTTCCGGGAGTTCGCCCGCGTCAAGCTGCTCGATTTCCTGGTGCTGTGCCTGCTGGGGTTCGTCGGCGTGACAGTCACCTTCGCGGCCTTTCACAAGAGCTTGGCGATGGACGACTTTCAGGCGTCCACCGGGGCGGTGATCTTCAGCATCAACCCGGTGTTCTGTGCGGTGGCGGCCAGCCTGTTGCTGAAGGAGCGGATGAGCGGCTTGCGCATTGTCGGCGTGGTGCTGGGCGTGGTGGGCGTGTACGTGGTCAGCTTCGGGTTCGAGGCCATCAGTTTCAAGACACTGGCGGCCCCGGCGTTGATGTTCGGCTCCCAGGTGACCTTTGCAATCTATGTGACCGCTGCCAAGCGCTACGTGAGCATATACGGGCCGCTGTTTGTGAACGGGGTGATCTTTGTCGTCGGGGCGCTGTTGTTCATCCCGATTGTCGGCTCGACGACGGTCTCGAACCCCGGTACCACCTGGCTGTGGATCGCCTACCTCGCGCTGTTCACCACCGGCTTCGCCTACCTGCTGTATTTCTACGGACTGAACAAGGTGCCCATCGCGGCGGGCACGTCGCTGTTCTATCTGAAGCCGGTGATCGCTCCTCTGCTCGCCGTGCTTGCCCTGGGCGAGACGCTCCAGCGGCATTTCTACATCGGCCTCGCGGTCATCTTTGTGGCCCTCACGCTGACCATCTTCGGCGGGCGCCGCACCCAGGGGTGACGCCCGCGCCTTTTCCGGCGCTTGCAAGGGCGGCGTCGGGGCGCTAGACTGACAGCACAACTATTCCCTGCTACGGGAGCAATGCGGTGCCGGAGAACACACTCGCAGAATTATGGGGTGAAACCGAGCTGGCCGTCGGCGAGTCGCGCCACTGGCGGATCGGCCCCCTCAGCCTCTGGATTTACCGGTCGCGCGACGAGTGGCAGGTGGCGACGGACTACTGCTCCGATGAGAGCCTGTTGGTTGCCGCCGTCGAAACGCCCGCGCCCGCCGAGATTGAATGGACCCGCTGGGCCACCGACGGGACCGCTACGTCTGTCCGGCTGTTGCCGGTGATGCCGGACCGCCCGGTGGTGGTCGAGCCGCAACATGCTTTTCGCATCCTGCAGCACGGCAGCGCGCGGATTTACATCAGCATTCCCGTGTGGGTGCGGGTCGAACTGGTCGGCGGGGCCGGGGCCGGGCGGCTGATCGAGGTGCCCACCGTGGTGCTCTCGAACACCTGGTTCGGTTCGCTGTTCGAGGGCGAATTGTGTTATTGGGTGGAGACCAGCGCCCGGCGCAGCACCGAGAGCCGGGCCGGGCGGCCGCACATCGCCATGGCCCCGATGAGCGTGATCAACACCGCCGACGAGGAACTCGCCCTCAATCAGATCTGCCTGCGCACCGCCAACCTGGCCTGCTATCTTGATGAGCGGGGCCTGTGGACCAGCTCGGTGCGGGTGACCAGCTCCGGCGAGGACCAGCCGCAGCGCCTCAACGTCTCGCCCGGCACGCCGGAAGAGGCCACCGGCGCACAGCGGATGTCCAAACCGCGCGAGCAGGCGCGCGGCAACCTGCTGGTGCGCACCGTCGGGCTGTTTCACTAAACGCATTGGGCCATAGTCGGAGCCGAGGATGATGATGCCAAGACTGCTTGCGGGTTGGACCGTTCTGGCCGCAGAGGCGACCACCGGGGGCGCCGCGGCCGAAACGGGCAATGGGTGGTCCTGGGCCGCCGTCCAACCCTATGTCTTCGCCCTGGCGATGCTGGTGGTCGGTGCTTTTTTGATCAGCACCGTCAGCCGGGCGGCCCGCCGCGCCGTCGGCCGGCGCCTCAGCCCCGATGCCGGCATGTTGCTGCGCAAGATCGTGTTCTACACCGGCTGGGTGATTCTGCTCCTTGCTGTGCTCAACCAGTTGGGTGTGAAGCTGACCGCCATTCTGGCCGCCGCCGGTGTCGCCGGCATCGCCATCGGCTTCGCCGCCCAGACCACCCTCTCCAACATGATCAGCGGCATCTTTCTGGCCATCGAGCGGCCCTTCCGGGCGGGGGACATGATCCAGGTCGGCGATACGCTCGGCATCGTGCTCTCGGTCGACCTGCTGTCGGTCAAGCTGCGGCAGTTCGACAACCGTTTCGTCCGCATTCCCAACGAGACCCTGATCAAAGGCCAAGTCACCAACTACAGCCGCTTCCCCATCCGGCGCGTGGACCTGATGATCGGTGTGGCGTATAAGGAAGACATCGGCCGGGTGCGCGAGGTGCTCCTCGACGAGGCCCGCAAGCACCCGCTTGCCCTGCAGCAGCCCGAACCGCTGTGCTTTTGCTGGCAGTACAATACATCGTCCATCGATCTGCTGTTTGTGGTGTGGGGGGCGAAGGACGACTTTCTCAAGATCAAGAGCGAGCTGCTGATGAACATCAAGAAGCGGTTCGACGACGAGGGCATCGAGATTCCCTTCCCCCACGTCTCCCTCTACGCCGGAGCCGTCACCGATCCCGTCCCGGTCCGCCTCTCCGACGAAACCCTGCAAGCCCTCAGCAAACAACCCCCCGCCCCCGCCCAGGGCACATAGCGTACATTATCCTGCAATTCGCCCCGGCTGTAACCTTGCGGCGGACGGCGTCATTCGGTATAAGATAGCAGCATAATGGCTCCGGGATGCTTCGGGGCCGGATAGAGTTCTGATAGTCGAGAGGAACCGATGCCCGATAACTTGCTTTGCTTCGGCGATAACGCCTACTTTCTCAACGAACGCCACGATCTGTTCCCCGACGAGTCGGTGGATTTGGTTTACCTCGATCCGCCGTTCAACTCGAAGCGCCCCTACAACATCCTCTTCAAAGACCACAAGGGCACGCCCAGCGCCGCCCAGATCAAAGCGTTCGACGACACCTGGACCTGGGACGATACCGCCCAGCGGAACTACGAATGGCTGGTCACCGATGCCGGCTTCGCACCGGTGGCTCTCCGCAAACTGGTCAACACCTTCAACGACTTCCTCGGCCACAGCGAGATGTTCGCCTACTTGGTCCAGATGGCGACGCGGCTGGTGATGCTTCACCGCGTTCTCAAGAAGACCGGCTCACTCTATCTCCACTGCGACCCCACCGCCAGCCACTATCTCAAGCTCGTGCTGGATGCGATATTCGGGGCCAAACAGTTCAGGAATGAGATTATCTGGAAGCGAACCAGCGCCCATTCGGGGTCCAAGCGATGGGGACCGGTGCATGATGTGATTTTGTTCTATACCAAGTCCGCGCGGTTCTGTTGGAATCCGGTCTTGCAAGACTACTCGGACAAATACGTCAAGGATTTCTACCGCTACACCGATGAACGCGGCCTTTATCGTGTCGGTGACCTGACGGGAGCGGGAACCCGAACCGGCGAGTCCGGACAGCCCTGGCGTGGTGTGAACCCCACCCAGTCCGGGCGACACTGGGCCGTGCCCAATAAGGTTCTCGAAGCGTTGTTTGGCGATGCGTCCGCGGCTTGGTCAGTGCAAAAGAAGCTTGACGAGTTGGACGAGCAGGGGCTGATCTACTGGCCTCCACGTGGGAAGATGCCAGGTTTCAAGCGTTACTATGACGAAGATGCCGGTGTGCCTGCTCTGGACGTTATCACCGATGTTCCCCCCATTGCGGCTCAGGCGGCGGAGCGCTTGAGCTAT
>CAZBCO010000096.1:0-13395 GCA_964490295.1 uncultured Planctomycetota bacterium | reverse complement strand
CCGAACATCTTGGTGGTGGTTTGCTTCTGCCAGATGTAAACCGAGTAGAGGTTAAGCATGCCCGAATCGGTGATGGTCTTTCGGATATCGCCCGCGATGTCCTTCAATTCGCGCGTATGCTGGCGCCCATTGACCGCCTTCGGCACCGGCATGACCGGAGCATTGATGCAGAGCTTGCCGTTAGGAACCAGGACCCGGCTGGTCTCGCGCCACACCGCCAGCATGTCGTCCAGATACTTTTCGTAGGAGGTCTGGCCGATTTGCGACTCAAACCCGTAGTCCACCACATTCCAATACGGCGGGCTGGTGATGGCCAGATGGCAAGATGCCTCCGGCAGGCTCCGCAGCACTTCCAGCGAATCGCCGGTGATAATTTGGTTTTGAAATTGGTTGGGCAGGTCAGACATACGGGTTTATCTTTCTAAAACAGAGTTACGCCACCTCTTGCACATCGGCATGAAACTCGAATTGAAACAGTTGTACCGGCTCGGCCTGAAGGGCCCTCACGGCGTATTTTAATTTCTTGTCTACTGTCCGAGAAACAATCATCCCGCGCACTCTTTGATTAGAGCGGGCCAGTTCTTGAAGGATATACCCCCGATATCGCTGAATTTGTCCGATAACACGGTCGCCGGCACGGCTCTTCTTAAGTTCGATAACCACATAATCGCCGTTCGAATCGATAGCGAGCAAATCGATGGGGCCAACCAGTGTTTGGTATTGTCGCCCGATCAACGTCAGGCCCTTTTCGAGAAGATGAAGATTGAATTCCAGCAGGTCTTCCAGCATCTTTTCCTGCACACGCAGTTCCATATAATCGCCACATTCGATCTTGGGGGCAGTACCTCGACTTCGAGCCACAAGAAACGCCCGAACGGCGTTATCGATATCCGAACGGCTTTCGTAATACTCCATCGCGTCGAGTTCCGACCCCGATTTGGTCATGTCACCGTAATGACTGAACCAGTCTTTTTCGCTGGCAAATTCCGTATAAAAAGCCCGGGAACCCTGCTGTCGGGCCACATCGACGGCATTTTTCAATTGTTCCGGAGGAATCAGAATACGCCCTGACGGCTCAAGGCTCATGTAGTCCGGAAAGGCCAGGAATGAAAGGCTATACGGGGCGTTAAGTTGGATTGTGTTAAAGATACTGCTACGCCGACTTCCGGTCGCTACACGGCCCTTCTTGATGATGGGAATCGTTGATAGGTACTCCGCAAGAGAAGCCTTATCTTCCTCGCTCAACGAGCGAAACCCTTTGATACGATCAATCACTTCATCCAAGTCTTCATTTGACTTTGCCCGACTCACAAAGAGTATATATTCTTGGCGAGATATGCCTTCCTTCGGGAACGCAAGTAATACATCCAAAAGAAAAAGATGCGGGAAGAGCCTGAAGCAAGCGGTATCCTCACCAAGCGAAGGATTTCCAAACTGGTACTTGCCGACTTGCTTCTTTACGATCGCCGATGAATCCTTTTGCTTAATAAAAGCCCTCCCGGCGTCAGTCACAAACACCGTGCTTTCTTTGTCAATCCAAGCCAATCCGAGCGTGTTGAAGACAACCTTATTCATTCTGCTGATCGCCGAAAAGTCCGCTGCGGTATAACGACTTGGCGCTTTTCTCAAATTAACCAAACCCTTATCAACCAGCGACTTGGTGTAATCATGTTGCACGTGTTTCCAAGGCTTGCCTTCCAAGCGAGCCAATTCTCTGAGCCGCTTCTTGATCAGCCCAAGATTCTCCTGCGAAACGACAAGCCCTTTCGGCTGGTACCAATAACCTGCGTCGTTCACATACGCATCGACAAAGGAGTTCCAGAACTTATCACGAACGATATTCGGACGTTTTACTTTGCCCATAGAAAATACCTGCAGCACGGAGTGACGAGGGTATGGTATTCGGCATTGAGTTGACTGTCAAGTTTCTGCACACTGTTCATATCAGTCTGCCATCGACTGCTTGACGAAGTTCATCAGGCCGCCGGCGGCGATGATGTCCTGCATTGCTTTGGGGAATGGGGGCACGGCGTAGGTTTTGTTCTGGGTGAGGTTTCGGAGCGTGCCGCCCGCGAGGTCGATGGCGAGCCGGTCGCCGGGCTGAATCTCCTCGGCGGCCTCGGGCGATTGGATGATGGGCAGGCCGGTGTTGATGGCGTTGCGGAAGAAGATGCGGGCGAAGGTTTTGGCCACGACGCAGGAGACGCCGGCGGCCTTGATGGCGATGGGGGCGTGCTCACGGGAGGAGCCGCACCCGAAGTTGCTGCCCGCGACAATGACGTCGCCGGGCCGTACCTTGGCGGCGAAGCCGGCGTCGGCGTCTTCCATACAGTGCGCGGCGAGCTCCTGGGGGTCGATGGTGTTCAGGTAACGGGCGGGGATGATCTCGTCGGTGTTGACGTCATCACCGAATTTCCAGGCTTGGCCTTCCATGAATGCCTCCGAGTTGGGATGGGGCGCCGGCCGCGAATTGGCGGGCGCGGTGCATGAACGCTTCGATATGCAGGTCTTCGCCGGAGCTCTCGTGGCCGTCGTATTGCAGCCGCAGGCACGGCAGGTTGTGGTGGTCGGCCTCGAACTTGCGCAACAGGGCGTTGACAATGGTGCCGGGGATGCAGTTGAAGGGGCTGACGTTGACGACCCCGGCAAAGCCGTGTTCGGCGTATTCGACGGCTCGGCCCATGCTGAGGATGGCCTCGCCGCTGACCGCAGGTGCCAGATAGGGCCGGGCGCGCTCCAGCACCTTGCCGGTCGAATCCTCGCGCCAGAAGTCGAGCAACGCGCCGCGGAACGGCTCGGACAGCCGCCGGAGGTCGTGCTCTTTGACCCATTCTTGAATATGTTCGGTCACCAGGCGAAGGTATTGTCCGCCGACGCGGCAGCCTTCGCGGCGCTGCCAGTCGATGTAATCGATCCATTCTTCCAGCGGCGGCACGGCGACCTCGGCCCCCAGGGCTTCGAGCTTACGCACGATGCCGCGGTTGGCGAAGTCGTTGCATCGGACGTAGATTTCGCCGACGAGGCCGATGCGCGGCTTGGGGTGCGAACGCTCCACGGCGACCGCGTCAAACGCCTCGCGGAACTGCCGGGCAAGCTCCGGCATGTCGCCGCCGGACTCCACGGCCGCTTCCAGGCGCTGCATGCAGTGCTGGTACACGGCGTCGGTGGAGCCGGGCTGTCGCTCATAGGGGCGGGTGGCCAGTTGCATCTTCTGGAGCAGGTCGGTGAGCACAAAGCCCTGCCAGGCCCGACGACGGACCCCAACCCCCATCTTGGCTAAGGCCTCGCTGTAGCCGTCCTCTTGGTCGAGCGCGAAGATCGGCACCTCGGACAGGCCGATATCATCCAGCACCATCCGGTGGAACTTGTTGTACTGTCCGAAGCGGCACGGCCCCATCGCTTCGGGCATGATGAAGGCGCTGCGGGCCGGATCGAAGCCGGGTTCCATCGTTTTCTTGACGATGTCGCCGGTGGTGATGATGCAGGGGTAACACTCGCGGCCGGTGGTGAACCGTCGTCCGATCTCCAGGCTTTCTTCATCGGCCATCGGCAAGGTGGCGGCGGGGATGCCGTAATGCCGCATGCTGGCGGCGAGAATACGCCCGTGGTCGGCCATGTGCGGAACGAAGAGCGTCCGTTCGCGGTCGCGCACCGGGACATAGTCGGGGGCCTTTTCAGCCGGAGCTTCGGACTTTCTGGCCTCACGCACATTGCGCAGGCTGTCGAGGTAGGCCTCGCATCGGGTAATAACGCCGGCGTCGGCGCTGTGTTCATCGACCTCAATGGTGAGGAACGGCTTGCCGCGCATCTCGCTTTCGAAGAACTTGCAGATGAAGCTGTCCGGCCCGCAGCCGAAGTTGGTGATGTAGAGGGCGTGGAGGCGTTCTTGCGAGCGGATATAGCGGGCCGCAGCCAGGATACGCTGGCCGTATTTCCAGTACATGTGCGGGAAGTCCCTGGACACGCCCAGCCCGTCGAGCGGGAGAGCGTCGATGGGGAGCGCCACGGCGCCCATCTCGCGGAGTTTCTCCGGGATGTTCAGGTTCATCCCGGTATCGCAGCCGTTGTAGGGGCGGCTGATGATGGCCACCGCGGGCGTGTCGGCATCCAGTGCGGCGATGACCTCGCGGCCCCGTGCCTGAAGCGTTCGGAAGAAGGTATCGAGAGCCTCAAATCCGACGCGGGCAGCGCGGCGGCCTTCGCGGCGCGAGCAGCCCATCTGCTCGGCCAGGCCGGCCAGGACGCCAGTCACGTGCCGCCGCCCCCGGCTCATGTGAATGGCCGGCTCCAGCACCGTCGCGGCGACACCGCTGAGGTCGATGGCCGACCGGATGAAATAGGGAACCGACTGGATATAGGGGCAGGCGTAGTTGTTGACGAAGCCCGGCTCGTGCGGTTCGAGGTCAACCACGCAGGGCAGGAAGATATAATCGACGCCGCGGTCGATAAGGTCGAGCACATGGCCGTGGGCGACCTTGATGGGGAAGCAGGTCTCGGCGGCGACGTGCCCGCAGCCGTCGCGGATGATGCGGCTGTTGGTGTCGCGCGAAGTGACCACCTCAAAGCCCAGTTCGGTGAAAAACGCCTTCCACAGGGGGAACAACTCGAAGTAATGGGCTGCCTGGGGGATGCCGATAATGCGGCCGTTGGGCCGGTCGGGATGCGACTTGGGATAGGCGTTGACCAGAAGCTGTTTGCGCTCCTGGAACAGGCGGGGTAGCCCGCTGCCGGGGCGCTCTTTTTTCTCCTCGTCGAACTTGCCGCAGCGGCTGCCGTAGTGCAGCGGCCGTTCGCCCTCGACGGTCACCCGCTTGATCTCGCAGTTGTTGGGGCAATCGGTACATTCAAAGGCATCGACGCTGTAGGTGCGGTCGCTGAGGTCGAAGCCTTTGAAGGCCGACGGGCGGTTGGATTCGGCCATCGTCTCCATCGCAATCAACGCCGCGCCGATGGCGCCCATCACATCGTGATGCGGCGGGACGATGATCCGCTTGCCGGTTACCTTTTCGAAGGCGGCCCGGACGCCGCGATTGTAGGCGGTGCCGCCCTGGAAGAGGATCACGTCGCCGATGCGCCGGTTCTCGACCACTTTGCCGAGGTAGTTGTTGACGATGGAGTAGCACAGCCCGGCGATGAGGTCGTTCTTCTCGACCCCGGCCTGCTGGTGGTGGTTCAGGCTGCTCTCGACGAAGACCGTGCATCGGTCGCCGAGATCGCAAGGGGCCTCGGCGGCGAGAGCTCGGTCGCCGAATTCACGGTCGATGCGAACGCCCAGCCGTTCGGCCTGCTCTTCGAGGAACGATCCGGTGCCCGCCGCGCAAACCTTGTTCATCGTGAAATCGACGACCGCTCCGTGGGCAAGAGCGACGTATTTCGAGTCCTGCCCGCCGATCTCGAAGATGGTATCGACTTCGGGATGCACCGTGGCCGCGGCGGTGGCGTGCGTGGTAATCTCGTTCTTGACCACATCCGCGCCGATGAAATCGCCGGTGAGGTAGCGGCCCGACCCGGTGGTCGCCGCGCCGCGCACCACGACCTTGTCCGCAAACTTGCTCCCGATGCTCAGCAGGCCCTTCTGTACCGCGTCGATGGGCCGCCCGGCGGTCATCAGGTACTCACGGGCGATGACGCGACGGTGCTTGTCGAGCAGGACCAGATTGGTACTGATCGAGCCGACATCCACGCCGAGGTACACTTCGGCGGGTCCCTCGCCCTCCAGCGGGGCCGGTTCGACCTCACAAGTGTAGCCGTCGTCGGTCAAGGGCGGCAGCCGTCGGGCTTCACTGGTGCGCCGCTCCAGATAGTCGTCCAGCGCCGCCAGATTCGGCATCGGGGCGAGCGAGCCGTCTTTCCGAGCCACGATAACCGCGCCCGCCGCGCCGAGCGTGGCGAAGTGTTCGGGAATCACCAACTCGCCGTGCTCCAGCTCCAGCACGTTCTCGAATGCCCGCACCATGCCCGCGTTGGCCGCGACACCGCCCTGAAAGGCGATAGGCTTCTCGAACGCTTTGCCCCGGCAGATATTGCCCTCGAAGTTGCGGGCCAGGGCGTGGCACAGGCCGGCGATAATGTCGTAGTCGGGCGTGGCCTCCTGCTGGAGGTGGATCATGTCGCTCTTGGCGAACACACTGCATCGCCCGGCGACGCGCGGCGGATGCTGCGAGCGGCAAGCGAGGTCTCCGAACTCCTGCTCGATGGCCACGCCCAGCCGCGCGGCCTGCTGGTCGAGGAACGACCCGGTGCCCGCCGCGCAGACGGTGTTCATCGCAAAGTCCGCGATGCGCGGCTCGGCCAAGCCGTCTACGTACTCCAGCTTGATCAGCTTGGAATCTTCACCGCCCATCTCAATGATGGTGCGGACCTCCGGATAATAGGCGGCGGTTCCGGTGGCTTGTGCGACGATCTCGTTGACCGGCTCCACGCCCAGTACGCGAGCCAGCAGCTTGCCGCCGGTGCCCGTGACGGCGAAGCCCTCCAGGCGCTCCGGGGGAAGACGCGAGAGCAGCCCGTCAAGCAAATCACGCGCCGTGACCATCGGCTGGCCTTGGGTGCGGACGTAATGGGTCTCCAGAATACGATTTTCGGCGTCGAGCACCACCAGCTTGGCGCTGACGGAGCCGACATCCAGCCCGACATAGAGCGGCCCGTCGGCAACTTCCCCAAGGGGCTGAATGCAAGCGGCTGAATCTTGTTGGCTCATAAACCCTACCTTGTCACATGGTCTCAAACGTGTTCCGGTTACTTGCTCATATCATAGCATGATAGGGATTTGAATCAAGACGCCCGGTGGCCCAGATGGTGGGTATCGTTCAGCGTCACGAGTTTCCAGCCGAAGCGCGTGCGGCCGACGATGTTCACGGCACAGTTAGCGACGGTAAAGTTCCCCCGCATGCGCCCATCGGGTGCCAGAACTTTGGAGAAAAATGCAAAGGCCGGGCCGCCGTGCGTGACCACCAGCACGTTGCCGCGCGGATGTTCGGCGGCGATTTCCTCCATCTTGGCCATCACCCTCTCCTGCATCTCCCCAAGCGTCTCGCCCCCTTCGGGACGTGTATTCACCCGGTCGCGTTCGCGTTCGCGGCATTGGTCGGGCCAGGTGCGGGCGATTTCGGCATAGGTTCGGCCCGCCCATTCGCCGTAGTTCTCTTCACGCAGGGCGGAGGTTTTATGCAGCACCAGGGGCCGGTTGCCCAGGATGATTTCCGCGGTCTCCGAGCAGCGAACCAGGTCGCTGCTGTAGGCCGCCTCGAACGTAATCTCAGCCAGTTCCTCCGCGGCCTTTTGGGCCTGAAGGCGCCCCGTATCGCTCAATTCGATATCCAGTTGCCCTTGAAGCCGCCCCGACTTGTTCCATGTCGTCTTGCCGTGCCGAATCACATACACACACAAGTCCTGGTCGGTCACCGGGGTGAGGTAGCCAACACCGACCTCTTCGGCTTCGACCTGTTCGCGGCCCACCACATGCTCGGATTCAGCCGTCACGGCGGCCCCGCAATCACAGACCAACGAACGACCGAACTGAAACAGTGTGGAGTCATAGTTGCGCCCGCACCGGCCGCACACAATCGCCATTCGGAGAAATCCTCAATAAAGGGCAAGCAGGCAGGTTAACGCGTCCCACTGGCCAAATCCGAAGCAAAGGTCGACACGCGCTTCACCAGCTCCTCGCGCGGCAGGCCGGCCGCCGCCTCAATCTGTTTGACCACGGCACTGCCCACGATAACACCGTCCGACACCTTCGCCATGGCCGTCACCTGTTCACGTGTCGAAACCCCGAACCCGACGACCAAAGGCTTGTCGGTCAGCGAACGAACACGCTGCATGTATTCGCGAATGTCCGGCGGCAAGTCGGTGCGTGCCCCGGTAATCCCGGTCACCGAGACGCAGTAGATGAATCCGGTGGACGTCTCGTCAGCCAGCCGGATACGCTCCTCGGTACTGGTTGGGGCGACAAAAAAGATAGTGGCCAGCCCCATCTGCCGGGCGGGCGGGAGCAGCTCATCGGCCTCTTCCGGGATGAGGTCCGGAATGATCACCCCGTCGATGCCGGCCTTCGTTGCCTCGACCACAAAACGCTCCACGCCGAACTTGAACACGACGTTATAATAGGTCATCAACGCGATGGGAATCTCCGATACATCCCGAACGCGCTCGACGAGCCGGATCACCTGCTCAAGCGTGGTGCCGCGCTCCAGCGAACGCTGCCCGGCGGCCTGGATCACCGGGCCGTCGGCAATCGGGTCGCTGAACGGCATGCCCAGCTCGATCATGTCCACGCCGGACTGTTCCAGGGCAAGGATCAGGTCGTAGGTGGTGTCCAGGCCAGGGTCCCCGGCGCAGAGATACACATTAAACGCCGCCCGCCCCTGCCCCCGCAAATCCGCATATTTCTGTTCGATTCGGTTCATTGCTTTTTTTCCTGCGATTCCGCCTTCCTGACAAGTTCTAACATTTTCACGAACAATGCATCGAGATGAGGGCATTTCGCCGAGACGGTGGCAGGGTCGAGTTTTTTGAAGAGTTCCGGGCCGTCTGTCGTCTTCTTGTATCCCCTCCTTAAGGCCGCTCGGTAGGCGTCACTGATACGTTCCGCTGGAGGCTTATCTGAGTTGACAGATTCTGGGTTATTCTGAAGCCGCTGCGATCCGAGGCGTTCGGCCACTGCCTTTGGAAAAACACTCGGCGAACTGAGAAGCCATGCCTCGATTTCGTGTACCGCGAAGAACTGATGAAAACGCCCTGTCCCGACTTCCTTTTCAACCTGCCCCTCTATGCGGCTCTTGGCGAAATTACACTGCTCAGACACGGAATGGCCCTGGCCGTATCCCTCCGGGAGGCGCAAGGCATCAAGCAACCCCAAGATGGCGATAATCTCTTTTCCATCACGACCATCCAGACGGACACTCGCCTTTTTCGGCGCCTCACGAACATAATCCGCGTTCCCACGAAATGCAACGGGATGAACTCCTATGTTCTGATTCAAATCCTGAGCGTCGAGCCACCGCCGGAGGAGCTCGGGAACCACCCGCTTCTCGGTCTCTCCCTCAACAAACACCAGAAATTTCATTCGGCGATTTCCTCCAACTCGCCGCTGCTCATCAACTGGCCCAGCGTGTACTCCTTAAGCCAGTGCTCAAGCACATCCTGGCGCGGCGTTCGCAGTACCGTTTGGCCGTCTTCCCAGAAGGCAATGGTAACCCGGGGCTGCTGGTTCGTCCCGCTGAAAGCACTGAGCATCTCCGGCGAATGCGAGGTCAAGATGATTTGGCTCTTACGCGACGCCTCGGCGGCGTATTCCGCAATGATAGGAAGCATCGAGGGATGCAGCCCCGCCTCCGGCTCGTCAATGGCGATGATTCCCGGCAGACGGGGCGCGGAGAAGAGAGTAATCAGAAGCAGGAATCGCACGATCCCATCCGACAGGGCAGCGGCCGATTGGGCTTGAGAAAGCGACTTCCACTTGAGGCGGAGCTGAATCCGCGTGTCCTCCGCCGGCGGGAATTGCAGTTCCTGGTAGTCGTCGCCGCAGCCCGCGCGCATCGCATCATCAATCGCAGCCCTGAAATCGCTGTTCTCCGTGTAAAGCGTGTGTAACACGGAGATGAGATCGCTCCCGTCTTCGGATACGAATTCAGCACGTCGAGCCTCCGCCGAGCGGCGTATCTCGGCATCGCGCTCAACGGGTACACCTTGGTAAAACCGCCAACGAGCCATCACCATCCGCACCGCTTCTCGCCGGCCGTCGCCGGTTTGGACCCCAAGGCCGGGGGTGTTGATTTCATTGCCGAAACGCTCACTAACTTTAGGCTGGTCGCCGGGGATCCTGAGGAGCCATTGGACACGTTCGTCTTGCCGCGCCGCCAGCGACTCCTCCCAGACCTCACACCCGCCAGAATAGGCCCCTTTCCCGACAACAAGCCTGTAATCATAGTGGCTCTTCATCAAGTCCGTATCACACAATTCATCAAGTATGGAAAGCAATCGCCCATTCAGAGAAAACGACATGGGTTCCATTGAGCCGTTCCAAGTCAGGGCAGGCAGCCCGCGCCACTTGGATATCAGCTTCTGAAATTCTCCCGATGCCGCCGCCGAGAGCAATTTAAGAGCGTCAAGTGTGTTCGACTTACCCGAACCGTTCGGGCCGATAAGCACGTTGAGGTTGGACGGCTCCCATACCACATGCTTCAGCGAGCGAAACCCTTGGATTTCAACGCGTTCAACGCCCATGTTACCCTCCTAAGCGGAGTGTTCCACAACCCCACGGCAGAGCCTTCGAGCCGGCTCTCTCACGGCTGATGCAACTCCTGCCCCAGCCGCTTGGCCACGGCTTGCACGTCTTTGTCGCCGCGGCCGGAGAGGTTGATGACGACGGTCTCAGGCAGTTGGCCTTTCAGCTTGAGTACCTGGGCGACGGCGTGGGCGCTCTCCAGCGCGGGGATGATACCCTCCAGCTCGCTGAGACGCCGGAACGCCTCCAGAGCCTCGTCGTCGCGGACACTGGTGAAACGTACCCGGCTCTCATCGCGCAGGCGACTGAGCTCCGGCCCGATGGCCGCGTAGTCCAGCCCGGCGGAAATCGAATGCGTCGCGGCGATCTGCCCCCAATCATCCTGAAGCAGAAAGGTCTTGGTGCCCTGCAAGACGCCAAGCGAGCCACCAAGAAACCGCGCGGCGTGCTGGCCCAGCTCGTCGCCCATCCCGCCCGCCTCCACACCAAGCATCCCTACGCCGCGGTCACCGACAAACTCGTAGAACAGGCCCATCGCGTTGCTGCCGCCGCCCACACAGGCGACCAGCAAATCGGGCAACCGCCCTTCCCTGTCCATAATCTGCCCGCGCACTTCGCGACCAATGACGGACTGAAAATCCCGCACCATCATCGGATAAGGATGGGGGCCAAGCACCGAGCCGAGGATGTAGTTGGTGGTGCGCACGTTGGTGACATAATCGCGCATCGCCTCGGTGATGGCGTCCTTGAGCGTGCGCGACCCGAT
The DNA here is from genome assembly GCA_964490295.1 of uncultured Planctomycetota bacterium. Lineage (GTDB taxonomy): Bacteria > Planctomycetota > PUPC01 > PUPC01 > PUPC01 > CAZBCO01. The sequence continues at coordinate 2,401 of CAZBCO010000096.1, read as the reverse complement.
GGTCACTTCGCGCACCTCGCTGCCCAGTTGGCGCATGCGGAACACATTGAGGGCCTGGCGCTCCATGTCCTCGCTGCCCATATAGACCACGCATTCCAGACCCAGGCCCGCCGCAGCGGTCGCGGCCGCCACGCCATGCTGCCCCGCACCGGTCTCGGCGATGACGCGATGCTTGCCCATCCGCCGAGCGAGCAGGGCCTGGCCGATGGTGTTGTTAATCTTATGCGCCCCGGTATGACTCAGATCCTCGCGCTTCAGATAGACCTTGGAGCCGACCTCGTCGGAAAGCCGACGGGCGAGGTACAAGGGCGTCGGGCGGCCCACATAGTCGCGCAGATACCCGTCGAGTTCACTCTGGAACTGCGGATCGCCCTTCGCGGCTTGGAATTCGTGCGTAAGATTCTGCAACGCCGGCATGAGCGTTTCCGGCACAAACATCCCGCCGTAAGGCCCGAAATGGCCCAGATCGTCCGGCATTCTTTGCAAATCCGACATCATTCGCTTTCCTCAATAGCCCGACCGATCGCCGGGTAAAGGTTAGTGTAACCATCCCCCGCGCCGACGTCAACCCGGATAATGACCTGCTATCCCTTCACGGCCGAATCGGTGCTCGAAGCGGGAAGCGTAAGCAGACGGCATCGGGGAATGATTCACACCTTGACATATATGCACAGTCGTGCATATAATAAGCTAATGTTTGACTGGGACCCGTCGAAGGCAGATCAGAATAAGGCAAAGCATGGCGTCTCCTTTGCCGATACGTTCGCCGTCTTTGAAGACCCGAACGCGATTACCGTAGAGAACGGCAGGCACGATGAGACGAGACACGTTACCGTTGGGATGGACGCCTTCGGTCGGCTCCTTGTTGTGGTGTATACTTGGCGAGGCGACAGCATTCGCGTCATTTCGGCGCGTAAGGCAACTCGTTCCGAGGTGAAAGACTATGAAAACCGAATATGATTTCAGCAGCGGAAAGCGTGGAGCGGTGCTACGTCCCGCACCGGGGAAGGCCAGAATTACGATTCGGCTCGACCGCGACATCATTAACTGGTTTCGCGCCCAGGTTGAGACACAGGGGGGCGGGAGCTACCAGACGATGATAAACAACGCCCTGCGTGCCTTCATCAAGCAGCACGACGAATCCTTAGAAGATGTGCTTCGCCGAGTCGTGCGTGAAGAGCTGGGCACGGTGAAATGAAAAGCGGCCATCTTTTCTTTATGCCTCAGAACTCCGCTGACTTGGGCGTTCTCGGATAGGGGATGACGTCACGGATGTTGGTCATGCCGGTGGCGAACTGGACGACGCGCTCGAAGCCCAGCCCGAACCCGGCGTGCGGGACGGTGCCGTAGCAGCGCAGGTCGAGATACCACCAGTAATCCTCCGGCTTCAAGTGGCTCTCGGCCATCCGTGCGAGCAGCACGTCTTTCCGCTCCTCACGCTGGCTGCCGCCGATGATCTCGCCGACCTTGGGCACCAGCACGTCCATCGCCGCGACGGTCTTCTGGTCGTCGTTCAGCCGCATGTAGAAGGCCTTGATGGTCTTGGGGTAATCGCGGACGATGACCGGCTTCTTGAAATGTTTTTCGGTCAGGTAGCGTTCGTGCTCGCTCTGGAGGTCGGCCCCCCATTCAACGGGGAACTCGAAAGTCTCGCCCGATGCCTTGAGAATGTCCACCGCCTCGGTGTAGGTAATACGCACAAACTCGCTCTCGATGATGTGCTGCAGCGTCTCCAACACCGTCTTATCGATCCACTGGTTGAAGAAGGCGATGTCGTCGGGGCAACGTTCGAGCACGGCTCGGAACAGATGTTTGATGTAGTCCTCGGCCAGATCCATGTCGCCCTGGATGTCGCAGAAGGCCATCTCCGGCTCGATCATCCAGAACTCGGCGAGATGGCGTGAGGTATTGGAGTTCTCGGCTCGGAAGGTCGGGCCGAAGGTGTACACGTTGGTCAGGGCACTGGCGTAGGTCTCGGCGGAGAGCTGGCCGCTGACGGTCAAGGACGCCCGTCGCCCGAAGAAATCCTGCTCAAAATCGACGTTGCCTTCCGGCGTGCGCGGAGGGGATTCGAGGGCGAGCGTGGTCACCGCAAACATCTCGCCCGCTCCCTCGCAGTCGCTCGCGGTGATAATCGGCGAATGCAGGTAGAGGAAGCCGAGGCTCTGGAAGAACTCGTGCGTCGCTTGGGCCAGACAGTTACGGACGCGGGCGATGGCCCCGAAGGTATTGGACCGGGGCCGGAGATGAGCGATCTCGCGGAGGTACTCCATCGAGTGGCGCTTCTTGGCCATCGGGTAGCTTTCCGGCTCCTCCACCCAGCCCAGCACGGTGAGCGCCTGGGCGTGGACTTCAACCGCCTGCCCTTTGCCCGGGGAGGCTTTCAATTCGCCCTCGACCT
>CAZBCO010000095.1:0-3107 GCA_964490295.1 uncultured Planctomycetota bacterium | reverse complement strand
GGACCCCAAGAAGCCGCCGCCGCTCTGGGTGAACGAGGGGCTGGCGGTCTATTTCGAAAACAGCCAGTTCCGAAACGGGCGGCTGTACACCGGCATCATCCCCCGCGCTCGGCTCCGGATGCTCCAGCAAGCCCTGCGCCAGGACCGGCATATTCCCCTCACCGACCTGATGAAGCGCACCCGGGCGAATTATAACGGCCTGTGCTATGCCCAGGGGTGGTCGGTCATCTATTTCCTGGTGCATGCCGAGAACGGAGTTTATGCGCGGCGGTTCCAGAACTACTTCCGTGCCCTCCGAAGAGGCGAGGATCCGGACGAAGCCTTCACCGCCAACGTCACCACGGACATTGATCGGCTCGAAGAGCTCTGGAAAGCCTGGATGCTTCAGCTCAAGCTCCCGAAGTCCTGACCCCCGGCCAATACTCCCTTGCAATCCGCGCTTGCAGCGCCTACACTTGAAGCGATGCGATCGGCTACCGCAACCCAACCTGGGAGGAGCGCTCGATGATTGAATACCATTGCCCCAAGTGCGGCAAGCAGCGCGTGGCGCAGGACCAAGAAGCCGGCACCACCTACACCTGCTCCTGCGGCAACGTCAATATGCTGCCCGAAGCCCCTCCGGCGCCGGAGCCGGAGCCTCAAGCCGAGGCCGAGCCGAAACCCTGGCCGCCCAGCCCGCCGGAAGACAACGGCGACGATTCCCCCCGGGTGGTTTACGAGGGCCACCCGTCCCAACTGGAGAACCTGCCCCTGATGATGGGCCTGTTCGTGGTCGGGCTGCTGGTCTTCTTGGTCCTGCCCGGCTTGTTCGAGCGCTTGGGCGGAGAGGGCCGGCCCTGGTGGTGGGGGTTCTGGATCGCGATGGGGCTGACCCTGGCCTATCTGGTCTGGCTCACGGTCAAGATGCTCAAGCTGCGCTGCACGCATTACATCATCACCGAAGAGCACATCGTGGTGGAGAGCGGCGTCTTGTTTAAGAACGTGGACAACATCGACATGTTCCGCATCCAGGATGTGAATATGAAGCAGGGCCTGATGCAGCGGTTCCTGGGCATCGGCAACCTGGTGGTCGAGTCGTCGGACCAATCGATGCCGACCGCCGTGCTCAAGAACATCCCCGACCCGCGCATCGCCTTCGAGCGGCTCCGCAAAGCCGCCGCGACCGCCGACAAAAAACGCGGCGTGGTTCAGATCGAGCACTGAGCCGCCGAAGCGCGCTTCGCGTTCACTGCCACGCTCACCAAGAAGATGACGAAGCCGAGCAGGCTGAAGCCCGCCGAGGTCAGGAACGCCCACCGGCTGCCGAAGGCGTCCCACAAGACGCCGAAGAGAATCGAGGCGGGCACCAGCGCCAGCCCGATGCCGGTGTTGAAGATGCCGTAGGCGGTGGCCAGATACTCCGGCTCCACCAGGTCCGAAATGTACGCCCGGAACACCCCCTCGGACAAGCCGTAGTAAATGCCGTAGGCACCGAACAGAACCCAGACGGACCAGAGCGACTCGGAGAACCCGAACAGCACATAGACCGCCGCGTAGTAGAGAAACGACACGGCAATCACGCGCCGGCGGCCGATGCGGTCGGACAACGAGCCGAAGATCGGCGACGACACCGTGCAGAAGATATTGTACAGCACCCAGATGACGGGGATCATCGTCACCGCCAGCCCCGCCTCGCGCGCCTTCAGGATCAAGAAGGCATTCGACGCGTTGCCGAGCGTAAAGACAATCGACGCGACCAGGAAGATGATGAAGTTCGGGCTGCGCAGCCCGCTCAGCTTGGGGACGTCGGCCGTCTTGCCCCGCCGCACGGTCTCCCTGGCGAAGGGGACAAAGACCAGCGCCAAGGCGGCGGGGATGAAGGACAGAAGGAAGACCCAACGCACCTTATCGTCGTGGTCGCGGAACAGATGCAGCACCAGCAGCGCGAGCAGCGGCCCGCCGACCGCGCCCAGCCGGTCCATCGCCCGGTGGAACCCGAAGGCCCGCCCCTTGTTCTCCGGCCTCACCGAGGTCGAGATCAAAGCATCACGCGCCGGGGTGCGCATCGCCTTGCCGACCCGGTCGGCAAACTTCACGCCCAGCACCGGCAGCCAGGAGTGCGCCACAAAGAGCACCGGCTTCGACAGCGCCGACAGCCCATAGCCGAGGAAGATGAAGATTTTGCGCTTGCCCGCCTTGTCCGACCAGCGGCCGAAGACGGTCCGCAGAATCGACGCGGTGCTCTCGGCGATGCCCTCGATCACCCCGATGATCGCCTTGGACACCCCCAGGCCGGCCAGAAACTCCGGGACCAACGGATACACCATCTGGCTGGAGAGGTCCGTGAACAGCGACACCAGCCCCAGCGCAAAGACATTTCTGAAACCCTTCGGCTCGCGGTCGTTTGTGCTCATCTTACGCTTCCCTCGGTTCGGTATCAGGCGGGGTTCACCTCGCGGTACAATTCGTCCAAGCTCCTGCGAATCGCCTTGAGGGCGGCGCGGCCCTTGCGCGTGAGGCGGTAGTCCTTGCGTGCCTTGGGGCCTGCGTTCGCGTCGGCCACACACCGCAGCCAGCCCTGCCGCTCCATCCTCCGGAGCAGGGGATACAGCGTGCCGGGGCTGATCTCATAGCCGTGCCGGCGCAGCTCCTCGATCAGCCATTGCCCGTAGACCGGGCCTTCGGCAGCATGGTGCAGGATATGCACCTTCCAGAAAGCAAACACCACCTCGCGCATCAACGCATCCATCGCCGACCTCCTATAACGAGTATCGTAAACGATAGTCGTAATCATGTCAAGAGCGCTGGAGCTTCGGACGTGCATCCAAAGCGATGCCCAGATTCACGCTCACCCCTGCCGGGGTATATGCCGTTCCCGCAACATAATGGCGGGACGGATTGTTCGCTTGCGAACCCAAGTAAAATACGGATAATGCCAGGGCGTCACCGTGGTCGTTACGGAAAGGTACCCCAGGCAGCGGTGGGAAACCGCCGGGAGCAGCGTACCCTATGAAGCGTTGGCTCTATAGCCATTCCATCGCCAGCTTCCGCGAAGACGGCGTCGAGGCCATTCTCGGAGAGCTTACGAAAAACAGCGATTTCGCTGTGGAGACCACCCAGCGGGACGC